>CAYXVJ010000320.1:0-1517 GCA_964468675.1 uncultured Oscillospiraceae bacterium | reverse complement strand
TAGCTGTTGATGGGAATTGCCAATCAATGGTATCGATCGACCACATGATGCTCCTCGTATAGCCAGCATCGCCAACAACTTGTAAGACCGTTGCGTTAAGTGCACCGTATGGAGGTCTGAAGAATGTTTTACCGTTTTGCCCTGTTTGTGCCTTGATGACAGCTTCTGTTCTACTAAGTTCATCTCGCATTTGCTGGGCTGTCAGTTTAGTGAAATCAGGATGGTTATAAGAGTGGTTTGCAATCTCATGACCACCAGCTAAAATGGCTTTTAACGCGTTCGGGTACTTTACTGCAGAACTGCCTGTTACAAAGAATGTGCTCTTCACACCGTGGCTTTTGAGCGTCTGGAGCATAGAATCAAGCCCGCCTGCATCACTACCCATGTCAAAGGTAAGAGAGATCGCTTTGTTATTCTGATTGCCTCGATAGATGGCAGTAGAAGGGGCAGCTAGGGTGCTAGTAACTGTTAAGAAGAGCATCAAAAGGCTGATATTTAAAACCGTGATGCCTTTATATAAACGCTTATGTCGTCTGCTAAATGTCCGCATGATATACCTCCGTGGCGATCGCCATGTTTGACTAAAGCAATAAATGTTTAAGAGGTCGTGACTATTTAGCTTCTAACTGCATCATAAAACGAAATGACATCAATGGATGTATCTTGAGTCACTATTTCTACAGATTCATATCAGCTGTATGTTTAAGAACAGTAGCATCAAGAAGATGATTAGTTATAAGTATCTTCAGTCATTTATTTGAACAGCATATAACCTAGTATGGTGACAATGAAGAGCGTCAAGATGTTAACGCTGTTGTTTGAGATGAATTTATAACCAAGGATAGGAGTATCGTTTTCCTTAGATGCTTTATCTTGTAGCGGGCTAAGATCTCCTTTGTACTTTCGTTGAATCGATGCACCCAAGATGCTGTCGATAAGGGAGCCTAGTATGCCCAGTAAACTTGCATAGAAGAAGCCTTTAAATCCAAATGTAGGGATCAAGAGTAAGGATAAGAGCATGCTGCCGCAAGCGCCTGCAATAAGGCCTAAGCCAGTTACACCGCCTGAAACACCATTGGGTATCGTCTTACCAGTAAGGATATTAAAGACACGGCCTTTACTCAGCATGCCGATCTCAGATGAGAAGGTATCGGCACTAGCAGCTGAAAAGACACTAAAGGCTAAGAATAAGAAGATACTGGTCTCTGGGTATAAATAGTGAATCCAAAGCAAGATTGTTGCTGGTAAGGAGTTAGCCAGTACTTGTTGCCAGCTTCTAGCCCCAGTACTTTCTTGTAAATCTTCTGCCTTTATCTTTTCTTTGTTCTTGATCTTGCTAGCCACAGTTCCCAAGATGAAGAACAAAATCAAACTAGAACCAAGCCAAGGACCACCGAGAGTGAACAAAGTAATTGCAGTGAGTATAGCTGCGATGATGCCGGAAGCTGTGATCGAATCTTTAGTATAGGCGAAAACTAAGATGGTGATACAAAGAAGCATATAGATCAGCAATCCAG
>CAYXVJ010000319.1:250-1567 GCA_964468675.1 uncultured Oscillospiraceae bacterium | reverse complement strand
TTTTCTACAACTCACCAGTTTATGAAGTTGCTGACATTATCGGCACCTATGTCTACCGTATGGGTTTAGGCAAGCTTGAGTTCAGTACGGGTACTGCTGTTGGTTTATTCAACTCAGTCATCTCAATGATTCTCGTCTTAAGCGCGAACTTTATTGCTCGCAGATCAACAGGAAAGGGGATCTGGTAATGAAAAGATCAGCTACTCGTAAAATAAAGCAAATCACTGTATTTGATATCTTGAATTATACGCTCCTTGTCCTAATTGGCTTGATTACAATCCTGCCCGTCATGAACTTAGTTTCTAAGGCATTTAGTAGCCAAGGCTATGTCATATCAGGGCAAATATTGTTTACACCCAAGGGATTCCAGACCGATACGATCACGTATGTGTTAAAGACCGCAGAGTTTAGATCGTCATTTCTCAACACAATAGTGGTGACGATATGTGGTACAGCATTTGCCATGTTCCTAACGACTACTGCAGCCTATCCGCTATCGAAAGTTCACTTACGTGGACGAAAGATATTCCTATATTTGTTTGTGTTCGTCATGCTCTTTAATGCAGGCATGGTGCCAAACTATATTCTGTATCGTTCTTTGAATCTTACGAATTCCCTATTCGCTTTGATTTTCTCAGGCATTCTCTCACCGTTTAATGTCTTCTTGATCAAGAATTATTTTGAAGGCTTGCCTGAAGGGGTAGAGGAAGCTGCTCGTATAGATGGTGCTTCGAACTTAAAGACACTATTTCAGATCGTTATTCCGATGTCCATGCCGGTGTTGGCAACCGTTACTTTGTTCTATGCCGTTGGTTATTGGAGTAACTACTTTGCAGGTGTCATGTATATAACAGATCCTAATTTGAAACCACTGCAACAGTACATGTTTGACCTCGTACGCCAAGCAACGAGTATGCAAGATGCATCAGGTGCATTTACTGATGTGGATCAGGCCATGAATGTCTCTGGTGAGAATATTCGTGCAGCAACCATTGTTATCTCAACAGTGCCTATCTTACTGGTATATCCGTATCTACAAAGATACTTTGTTACTGGCATTACGATAGGCTCTGTAAAAGGATAAAATACTATTGGCCGACTTAGAGACTATGGTCTTTAAAGTTATCGAAGGAGGAATTTGAATGAAACGAATCAGTCGCATTATGGCATCCATCTTAAGTGTGTTTTTATTCTTTAATCTAGTGGCTTGTACAGGCGCCGGAGGGGGTAATCAGACAGATGGTGGAGACACGACAAAGAATCAAGACAAAGGTAACGTGACAGATGAAGGAACAGAGCCTGGGTCAGAAACTGGAG
>CAYXVJ010000319.1:0-240 GCA_964468675.1 uncultured Oscillospiraceae bacterium | reverse complement strand
ACGATGGTCTTGACTTATCCAATAAGCCTGTTTTGAAAATCCTAGGTATGTATCAAGCTTACAACTACGAAGAACAACATGCTTATTCATTACTATCTGAGATTACTGAGTATGAAACCGATTGGTACATGCTGCCAGCAGATAATGCTGATCAAAGGTTGTTGCTGGATATCTCAAACGGTGAAGACTATGACCTCTTACTTCGCATGGGTCCTGGTGGTTACTCCCAATTGTCTAAGC
>CAYXVJ010000318.1:0-1571 GCA_964468675.1 uncultured Oscillospiraceae bacterium | reverse complement strand
CTTATGCCATAGGTGAAGTGAAGCTTTAACACGAGATTAAAAATCTTTATTTAAATGACTGCGGTACCAGGGAATCTTAAATCTAGACGTATAATGAAAAGACTATACGCACATGAAACGATACGGGAGGTATCGACATGAGTAAAAGAACCTATCTGATTACTGGTGCTGAAAGCGGCCTTGGAAAAGGAATCGCTTATGGCTTAGCCAAACTAGAGCACTTCGTCATTGCTACAGTAAAAGAACAAACAGATGTAGCCGCATTAGAAAACGAAGCTGCCAAAAAGAATCTAAAGCTCAAAGTAGAACAAATCGATATTACAGATCCACTCGATAGAGAAAAAGCACGTGCATGGGACATCGATGTGTTGGTGAATAATGCAGGGATCTCCATTGGTGGAGCCATGCTTGATATACCAGAACATGCACTAAGAGAGCAATTTGAGACAAATGTCTTTGGCACAATGCTTCTCACTCAAGTGATCGGAAAGAACATGGCAAGGAAACGAAAGGGTAAAATCGTCTTCGTCTCCTCAGTACATGGCATTATGGCTGATCCATTTTCCGGTCCATACTGTGGCAGTAAATATGCTTTAGAAGCATTTGGCGAAGCACTAGCTAAAGAATTACAAGAATTCAACGTAGAAGTACAAATGATTAACCCAGGTCCTTACTTAACTGGCTTTAACGATAGAGAGTATGAGGCATATAGACAATGGAAGGATGAACCGTCTGAGCGCTTATTTGATTATGAAAAGCTCTCCTTCCCTTATGAGCAATTAGATCCGGATGGCGCCATTGAAGAGATGATCGACATATTAACAAGTGATTCTGGAGACTATAGAAATGTTATTCCGAAAACGATGGCCACTTTAGCCAAAAAACGCCAGAAAGACATTTGGAACCGCAAGAGCGATGAAGACCTCGGTGAACGCCATGAGATGATTAACAAATCCATCGAGATCGATCCTGCAACAACAGTTAAAGAGAGTATTGTCGATAGAATAAAAGACGTGTTTGATTAAGTTCTACCAAAAACATGAACAAAGAGACAGATACACCCTGCTTAAGCTTGAGTGAATACGAATGCTTAAAGAGGGTGTCTCTGTGTTTTTGATTAAGCTTACACTTACCTTACTTCAGTTCAAAAGTGTGTAAGTAGGTGGTCAAACGAAGCTTCAATGGTTTTTATAGTATTCAAGTAACAGTGCTTTCAAGTCAGAGTCTACCGCTTCTTTGTAGTCACAGTCATCTTCAAAATGCATGCGATAGGGGCTATCCAACGTATAGCTATTCCATTTTGGCATGGGGCTAGCATCTGCATCCAATCCATTAGGATCAGAATATTTAGCAAAGTTCGTCCAGTAGTTACACATCTTCCTCGCTAAATCGTAGTGTTTACCGGTGAATGGTCTCCAGCATTTAGCTAAGGTTTCAAACACAAACCATAGTTCAGAAGAGTGAAATGAACCAGCATCATCTCCAGGCATGTCTGGATCAAAGTGGTACAAGAATAGATCAGCTCCATTTGCTTTTGCGTTGATCTCGGCCATGAGCAAGTTACCGATTTC
>CAYXVJ010000317.1:0-1574 GCA_964468675.1 uncultured Oscillospiraceae bacterium | reverse complement strand
CGAGACCAATAAAATCATCATACTAGCCCCAATGTGTCCATAGGTATAAAGGGCGGTTGGTTCAAGGTCAGTTGACCTATGGTAAGAAAAGGACATTAAGCCACGATGGATTAAAAAAAGCTCGTTATAAAAGTAAGTAGCGAGAGCAGTGAGTAAAGCTAAGAGGGCAGAGTAGAACAAAAACTTACCATTCACTTCGCGCCTTGTATTCGTTAGATCAAGGACCATGCGCGCCATGAGGGTGATGTCTCTAGGAGAGTCTCTCCAGACACCCGATGTTTCACTATACACAAGCTCAACACTAAATGGGTCATCCGAAAAACTCGCTGAATAGAAATGCCCGGCCTCAATATTCTTATCTTTAGAGTACGTAAAGTTTCCGCTATAGCGCTTATCGTTTATTTCTAATGCCATGTTGCGTCTTGATTCTGATGAATTTAATGGACCTACAAGAAAGGTGTATACTGCAGTTTCATCCCTGTCATTTGTGGCTATTACTTCAAAGTGTTCTGTATAGTACTCTTCGTCTGTAACCGCAGTTGGTCCTTTGACCAGATATTCTGTGTAGTTGTCTTCAAAGATACGTATATTGTTTCCATCTAAGACCTGCTTTTCTTCTACCATCGGTACGAAGTCTCCATCCCAAGGGTTAACAACACCTTCTTTGTGGAAGGGCAGAATCAATATCATTAAAGTACTTATGGCCAATATTAAAGAGATGAAGAAGATAGCTGTCTCTGCCCAGGTATGGAGCCTTGGCCTTAGCTCTACTCCATCCATATAGGCGTCCCATTTCGTTTTCTTAAAGTAGCGTGTAATGTTCATGTGATACTCCCACTATGCTTCCAGCAATCGAATAAGAACTCTATAAAACCTTTTGTATACGTGACGAATTGATCTTGCTCTAATAGTGCTAATATATCTTCTTTAGTAGCCCAAGTGACATCTATAACTTCTTCAACTTGTAGTGTGAGTGAAGCAAGATCTACTTCTTCTCCTACGAGATACCAGTCATCGAAGCCGCGATCGAAGCTTAGAGAGAAGTCAGGTCTGATGTTCTCTAAGTTGATCTCATAACCAATTTCTTCTTCTAATTCCCTCATGGCTGCTGTCTGGCTGTTCTCACCTGCTAAGGCACTGCCGCCACAGGTCACATCCCACTTACCAGCCCAACCTCGTTTTCCGAATTGACGTTGTTGAATTAAGAGTTTGCCATCTTTACGGAATATGGCGACATGGACAACAATATGGTAATCGCCAGGATTCAGTCTTTCGCCGCGTAGATGTGTTCTGCCGGTTAGCTCCCTATCGTGGTCATAGATGTCCCAGTATTCAGCCATTGTACTTGGCCAATTCTGTAGATAAGGTGTTTAGGAAGGATTCTTCGCCCCAGGTGTTTATCTTGAAGAACATGGCTTGACTACCACCAGAGCTAATCGCCGTGATGTGCACTTGCCCGTCATAGCCAACTGCAGTTAAATTCAAGCTGACACGGTTACCACCGAGGTAACTGTAGCGTTCGTAGACACGTACGGCTACTCGAACACCGTTGACTGAATACTCATGTGTATCTT
>CAYXVJ010000316.1:0-1575 GCA_964468675.1 uncultured Oscillospiraceae bacterium | reverse complement strand
TGAATCTAGAGAATTAAGCAATATAATGACGGACATCAATACCTTCGTTGAAGAGAGAACAGCTACCTTTATTACAGGGCAAACACCTCTTAGCGAGTACGATGCCTATGTTGATCAGATTAAAGCACTCAACATTGAAAGAGCAGTCGAAATTTATCAAGCAGCATTAGATCGCTATAACGAGCGTTAAGAAGAAGCGCAGGAGGGCAAATGCCCTCCTGCCAACTTCCAAAGCGATAGACTAGAGAGGTCATTATGGAGGTCACAAGAAAACAACGCCGGCTACAAGCAAAAGAGCAACAAGATGAGAGTTGGGGCAAGATGGTAAAGCGTGACTGGAAGCGGCACTATCCGCTTTACATCATGTTGATACCAATGCTCTTGTTCTACATCATCTGGTGCTATGCGCCTATGTACGGCATACAAATTGCATTTAAAGAATTTTCTCCGCGTAGAGGTATTTGGGGCTCTGAATGGGTAGGGCTGAAGAACTTCTACGACTTTTTTAATGGAGCATTTGCTTGGAGAACAATAAGAAATACCTTTTTAATCAGTATTTACAGCTTAATTTTTACCTTCCCCCTACCTATATTGTTTGCTGTACTTTTAAACGAGATCAAAAACGTAACGTTTAAGCGCACGATTCAAACAGTCAGTTATCTGCCTTATTTCATTTCACTCGTCGTCTTATGCGGCATAATCGTGGACTTTACAGCTTCCACCGGCGTCTTTGGTGAAATCCAACGCCTCTTGGGCAGAGATCCCGTTAACCTACTGGGAGATGCGAAATATTTCAGAACAATTTATATTGTCTCTGAGATCTGGCAACGACTTGGCTGGGATTCCATCATCTTCTTAGCAGCCTTAGCCTCAATTAATACAGAGCTCTTTGAAGCAGCTAAAATTGATGGCGCAAACCGCTTTAGGCAGATATGGCATATATCCATCCCAGGTATAGTCCCCACCATCGTCATCCTCTTAATCCTCCGCATCGGCGGTATTATGAGTGTTGGCTATGAGAAAATTATTTTACTTTATAGCGGTCTTACATATGAAACTGCTGACGTTATCTCAAGTTTCGTCTACCGTAAAGGTCTTGTCGAAAACAACTTTGGATACGCTACTGCAGTCGGCTTATTTAACTCTGTTGTCAATGTCACGCTCGTTGTGTCTGCAAACGCAATCAGCAGGAAATTGACTGACACGAGTTTATGGTGAGGTGAGATATGCTTAAACAATCATTTGGCGAAAGAATATTTGCAATATTTAATTATACATTCATGGTCATTGTGGGGCTGCTTACCTTGTACCCGCTCTGGCATATCTTCATGTCCTCCATCAGTGATCCCGTTCTTTTATACGCAGACAGAGGTTTTTACTTCTGGCCCAAAGGACAAATCAGTTTTAGAGGTTATGGACTCGTATTCGAAAACCCAAGCGTAATAACCGGCTTTGCGAATACGACCTTTTATGTCGTTGTCGGCACCGTTCTATGTATGTTTGTAACCATATTAGGTGCCTATGCGCTGTCTAGAAAAGGTTTGTACTGGAACAAGTTCATTACAGGGATAATCT
>CAYXVJ010000315.1:0-1578 GCA_964468675.1 uncultured Oscillospiraceae bacterium | reverse complement strand
TGGAACTGCTACACCACAGCCTACACCTACTCCACCACCTCCATCTACTACGCTACGCTACACCGTTAAATCAGGTGACACACTTTGGAAGATCTCAAGGACTTATGGCACTACAGTACAAGCCATAGCCACTTTGAATAAACTTTCAAACCCCAACATCATTCATGTAGGTCAGGTACTGATCATTCCACGCTAATATGATCTGCCCGGTACGAGAGCAAGCAGCTTCGCTGCTTGTTCTTGTATATATGGCAATCTGATATAAGTTTCAAGTCCATATCCATCTGATATCAAGTGTTAAGACATGCAATCGATTTCAGGTCAAAAGAAAGAGAGTGTTTATGAATGAATCTAGGCAATACCGTACATTTAGATTCCAAAATCTTAGGAGGCAATCTTATTTTGAAGGCTGGTACTACAAGCTTGTATCTAGTGATGAACAGCATATGCTCAGCATCATCTTCGGCTTAAGTAAAAAAGATAAGGTGCTTCATCCATTCATACAAGTGATCTATGGCCATAAAAACTTAGGAAGCAATCAATGGCAAGTGGACTCAGACTACATTGTATACTCCGATTCAGACCTCTTCATTAGAGATGAACCTTTCAGCTTTCGTTTAGGAAATAATAGATTTATGCGAGATGGACTAGCTATAGATATCCAAGGCCATACGTTTAAGCTTAAGGGTGAACTATCATTTGAGGGTATGGTAGACTTACCTGCTACTTCTTACATGCCCACCATTATGGGGCCTTTTTCATATTTGCCCTTCATGGAATGCATTCATAGTGTAAACAGCTTAAGTCATACACTAAAGGGTTCACTTGATGTAAATGGACAGATGGTTTCATTTTCTCGTGGCAAAGGCTACATCGAAAAAGATTGGGGCTCTTCATTTCCTAAACGTTACATCTGGTTACAGTCCAATCACTTTAAAGAAGATGGCTCATTGTTCTTCTCCTGGGCAGATATCCCCATAGCATTTACTTCTTTTGAGGGTTACATCGCACACCTTTACTATAGAGGTGTGCACCACCGCTATGCGACCTATACACGGGGCTCATTAAAGCTAGACGTAGATCAAAAAACAGTCAATATTCAATTTACGAATGCCTACAGTACATTAACGATACAGGCCATCCAAGGATCTAGTGCGGTCTTACGTGCACCGCACAAAGGTGAAATGGTGCACAGCATCAAAGAAGGCTTGTTCGGGACTTTAAGTTTTGAATTTCTAGATCATAAGCATGGAGTTGTAATCAAGGACGAAACACAAGTTGCAGGTATGGAACTAGTGTTTACGAAACAGATGGACTAATAGCAGCAAGTATTTGTCTGTTACAGATCCGCGCTTAATAGTCAATTTCTTGTATACTAGAGCGGTGTATTTAGTAAATGAAATACACTTTAATAAGAGACAAAAACTATACAATAACAATAGATAAAGCAGGTAAGCATGTGAACAAGAAACGAGACAATATCCATCTACCCTATAGCCTTCACGACAGCCAGATAAAATCATTTGATGTGTTTGATGACGCATTAAAGATCCGATTCGAATCAGGGATCACTAGCAC
>CAYXVJ010000314.1:0-1594 GCA_964468675.1 uncultured Oscillospiraceae bacterium | reverse complement strand
ATGCCATAGCAGTCGATGATCTATTAAATGATGAGGTAGAGATCTTAAAGGTTGAAACCTATCGATAAAATTTGTATTGAACACGCTGCAAACTCATGCTACTACAGTCGCACTTGTTAGTGTATGCCAAACACATTCAAAAACAGTTCGCTGTGCCTTCATCGCTTGGCAGCTGATGTACGAGTGTTAATCCAAGGAGCTAGGAAAGTAGTCCGATATTGGTTTACATTCTATGCACAATCTGATCCACAGTTGACGTTTGATAAGTGCCTAGCCAATCAAGCATAAAAGCAAAAACTTAAATACACACAGCCATATTGAGTTCCATTGTTATGCGATCACATATACCAAAGGTTTTAGTAGGAAGATGAAGTTTGTAGCATAGGCTCATTCATTATGAGAATGATGAATGGTGACTCCTAATTAGACGTTGGCCAAAACTCAAGGAAAGGATCATCTTGTAATCAAGCTGCGATTCAATAACCTAACTCATAGTCCACTACATTTACACTGGGACTTCCATCCTTTATATAAGCCTTTAGGTTCTTCATGAAGACCTCAAGTACATGGTCCATATAATCGTCCATAGATCCGGATATATGCGGTGTAATGACTATGTTATCCAAATCCCATAGTGGATGACCTTCAGGTAATGGCTCAGGATCTGTTACATCTAAAGCAGCAAAACGTGGCTTCCCTTCTTTACTCTTTAGTGCAGCCATAAGGTCGTCTGTGACCACTGATGGACCTCGTCCCATGTTGACGAAGATGGATCCTTCTTTCATCTTACTAAAGAAGTCTGTATCGAATTTAGCTCTTGTATCAGCTGTTAATGGTAAGATTGCTACCACAACATCCACTTCACCTAAGCGCTTCAGTGCTTCCTCTTCTAGCATCATCTCATCCATATGCAAAGCTTTTCTGCCACTGCGGTTCACGCCTAAGGTCTTCATAGAAAAGCCTTGTTTTGCAAGTTCCGCTACAGATTCACCAATCTGGCCACTCCCCCAAACCATCATGGTCTTGCCTTGGAGTACCCAGTTCGAAATACTTTTATTCCATCTGCCCTCCATCTGCGACTTGACTGATTCAATCACCCCTCGATTGATCCCTAAGAGCATTGCAAAGATAGATTCACGTATTGGATAGCCATGGATACCACTAGCTGTAGTGAGTGTAATACCTTTATCTTTAAGCCACGATTGGTCCAGGCTATCGACCCCCGCAGATACAGTCTGTACCCACTTCAAATTGATCTCACTTAATCCTTTAAAACGCTCATCTAAGCCGTTAGACCAAGATAAAACAAGCTCTACTTGACTTAATGTCTTCTCGTCGATGTCTTCTATGTCCCCTGTTAGGTAGTCTAGTTTTAAATCCAAAGCCTCTAACTGCTTTAATTGCTCTTCATTTAGACTTGTCCCTACATAAGCGATGCGTTTACTCATTGTCTTCAGCCTCCTTAGCTTCCCAGATATTCAATGTCATTTGATCTTTAAGCCAGCAACAAACCGATCGTTCTGCTACTGGAAACTCACCATATCCTTCTTCATCAATAATTATCTTATCTTCTAGATGCCCCAAATAGTCCGCG
>CAYXVJ010000313.1:0-1606 GCA_964468675.1 uncultured Oscillospiraceae bacterium | reverse complement strand
TGAGATCGAGGTAGCTTTGTTTTAAAGCATCATAGCCATCTTCTTCTTTGAAATGTATTGGATTAGACACCAAGTGATCTAGTGTACCGATGCCGAGTGCTTCTGTTGTTTCTATTACTTTCTTGAACATGACTTCTAGCTCTGCTGGGACGGTGCCAAACATGTCTAGATTGCGTGGTAAGCGGAATGGGTATGGTCCTTCTGCACAGAGTTTGAAGACTTGCTCGTAGAGTGGTTTACCTTCTAAGCCATATAAGCTGCCCATATGGTTATCGATATGAGTGGGTTTGTAGCCACGGTCTAGCATGAAGTTTAGTTGAGCGTTTAGTTCTGTTTCAACATCTTCTTCTGTGCAGTTATCGAGTAGTTCTTTTACTGTGTGAGGGAAGTAGCCATCAGCGTCTAAGAGGCTAGGTACTTGACCACGGCTTACTGGGCCCCAACGATATGGATACCATTCACTTGTTAAGGTTGTGTGTAGACCTACATTCATCTTAGGATTGTTTTTAGCTCTTGTTATGGCGTCCTCTGCCCATGGACAAGGTGTCATTAATGTGGTGGATGTGAGGTAGCCTACTTCGAATAGTTCTTCTATGGCTTCGTTAGCACTTTGGCACATGCCATAGTCATCTGCGTTGATGATGAGATACTTCTTAGACATTGGATAACTCCTTTTCTTCTGAATGTTTAAAACGGACGAATAAAGAAACAATGAAAGATAAGGTCATTAACATGACAGGGAAGATGAACATCATAAACTGTGCAGCAGTAGCTGGTTGTGTGCCTGGCTTCTCTCCTGATTCGAAACCGAAGAGAATGAAGATTAAGAAGAATACTCCGCTACGGATTAAACCTGACAGTCTGGTGACAAAACTAATAGAGGCGAAGAATGTAGCTTCACGTCTGTGACCACTTCTTTCGGCATCTTCTTCTATGAGTTCACTATTTACCATATCTAAGTTTGCTGTTACACCGGCTATGCCGATTCCTACTAATGCTCCGAAGATACTTGCTAGTATGATTTCACTCGCGAAGTACATTAATGCTAAGGATATGCCTAACCAGAGGAGCGATAGTCTCCAAACCTTTAAGGTACCGTATTTATTTATTAGCTTGTACCAGAGAAACATTGAGGGAATAGCAGTTACAAAGACTGCAGCTGTAAGAATAGTGGCCATGGTATCTTCTTGTCCTAAGGTGTACTTAATGTAGAAGGGGATACCAGCTAATAGTAAACCACTAGAAGATTGGTAGAAGAAGTGGGTGATTGATACTAACCAGAAATTACGATTGCTTGCAACAGCCTTTAGAGATTCTAAGAGTTTAGCTTGTGGTTGCTCACTGAACTCTTCTCGTTCCTTACAACCTAGAATCGAGTATATGGTGATGCCACCACCTATAGCACCTAAGACGATGGCTGTAAGTTGATAGCCGATTGCAGCAGCGATCGAAGGAACTAAGGATACGCCGATGATCATGCCGACGAGTTGTAGCGCTTGACGTATGGCATTGGCACGATTACGTTCGCCTGTTTCGCGGAAGAGTTCAGGTAAGAGGCGAATTGTAAAATGAAGTGAAATAAAGATGGTCCACGACCATCCCTTAT
>CAYXVJ010000312.1:0-1606 GCA_964468675.1 uncultured Oscillospiraceae bacterium | reverse complement strand
ATGAATACTTGTTTGTTCGCTACGAAGAGATTGAACTATTGATTTTAGACCCTGTTGTGGATGCCGAAAGTGGCGAAGGTCAGGGCACTTTAGTTGGCTTTACCTTCATCAATCCATTTTATAAGACGAGTCGAGGGATTGGTCCTGAGATGACGATAGATGAATTACTGTTGACATATAATTTTATTGACCAGACGAAGTATACATTAGAGAATGCTGCACTGGAACGCTACATCACCTTCCAAGAAGCAAAGAAAAAAGAGAGCTCAGATGAGCTTATTGGTGCCATCCGTGTCGGACGGTTAGACGAATTAAACTTGGATTTATTCGCAGCAGGTGATGCTTTCGGTATAGAGAGTATTGATCAGGAGGATCCTGAATCAGTTGATTCTTGGCAACGAATAGGCGACAAGAGTAATATGCTACCTGTAGTCAACATACCTGAGTGGAGATAGCGTAGTTGAATGAATTGACTCCAAGTCCTAGTAGCTTAGAGCTTCTATACGCAACAAGTAATGCTGGGAAGATTGTAGCAATGCGAAAGCATCTATCGTCGACTACTATCAATTTTATTGGCTTAGATGAAGTCGATGCTGCCTTACCTGTTGTTGATGAGTATGGTAATAATCCTTTAGACAATGCCCGTATTAAAGCAAAAGCTTACTATGATGTTTTAAAAAGACCTTTATTTTCATTGGATTCAGGCCTGTATATTGATGGCTTGCCAGAGGAGTTACAGCCAGGTGTTCACGTAAGGCATGTCAACGGACACTATTTAGATGATGAAGCCATGATCGCTTATTACAGCTCACTTGCAAGAAGCATAGGCTCTCCCTTAAAAGCAAGGTATCAAAATGCTATTTGCTTGATATTGAATGAAAACCTTATCTTTGAACATTTCGATTTGGACATTGCAGGCAAGTATTTTTATATCACAGAGGAAGCACATCCAAGAAGAGTAAAAGGCTTTCCGATCGACAGCCTATCAGTGGATATAGCAACAGGTCAATATTTCTTTGATTTAGGTGATGCGATCGAGCGTTCAGATATGGATAAGGGGTTTACGAGCTTCTTTTTAAAGGCCTTACACCATGCGGGATTGGTCACAGAAGATAAAAAGATTTGAGATTAACCGTTTAATTCTGGCTTTATGTGCTTTTTAAAGAACTTTGAAAAATGGCCTGTTGACTTTCTTTCGGAAAGGTTATACAATAGCTTTCGTTGACCAAACACACGCACCCTTAGCTCAACTGGATAGAGCGTCTGACTACGGATCAGAAGGTTATGGATTCGATTTCTGTAGGGTGCACCAGGAGAGAACCTCGTAGGATATACCACGAGGTTTTTTCTTTTAAAACTCGTTTTTATCAAAAAGCTAGAGCAATCTTGTCCTTGTTTATAAAAATCGTGTTTTTAATATAGTCGTATTGATGTTTAGTATAACGATTCAGTCACGAGGTGACTTTACTTGTAAGTTCTCGTTATGCTAAAATCGATTAGCATTTTATGAAAGTGTGCCAGTACATGTAATGGAGGGCAAAACGCCCCTTTGAGGAGGATATCAATGGCTTCAACAGTGGAGAATTTGGAAAACAGCAGAATCAAG
>CAYXVJ010000311.1:0-1745 GCA_964468675.1 uncultured Oscillospiraceae bacterium | reverse complement strand
ATAGCCCTAAAACCAAGGGGACGGTACATAAGTCGTTTCGTGCTTGTGGCTCGATCGAGGGCAATCAGAAAAAGGGCATTCTTGATCCAATTGCGCATTACCAAGCGGAAGTAGATGCACTCAACAAAGCGAGACAAGAAGAAGGAACGAAACAGATCGAGGTTCAGTCCCCAGTCAGGCACTTGGGCTACTTCCCGTTAGCGAGTATCTTGAAACGCTTAAAGGTGAAGCCATACATAGACTTATACAAATTTACGACAGACTTTCAATTTGATCTCTACGAGCTCTTATCGTCACTCATCTATGCACGCAGCGTCCATCCTTGCAGTAAACGAAAGACCTTTCACACCGTCTTGCCACAGCTCTATCACCCTGTGCATTACTCCTATAACCAATTACTCGATGGCTTGGGCTTCTTAGGATCAAACTACGAAAAGATCGTCGAGCTCTTCACCGCACAAGTCAGTGAATACTATGGCATCGATACACGTACCACCTATTTTGACTGTACAAACTTTTATTTTGAGATCGACCGTGAAGACGACTTCAGAAAGAAAGGTCCTTGTAAAGCGAACAGCAAGAATCCCATCGTCGGCCTAGGCTTACTCCTCGACCAGAATCAACTACCCATTGGTATGAAACTGTTTCCTGGTAATCAATCGGAGAAGCCGGTCCTCCGGAACGTCATCGATCAGCTGAAGAGACAAAACCAGATTACTGGACGAACCATCCATGTAGCCGATAAAGGCTTGAACTGTGCCCAAAACATCTATACCTCTTTGAAGGATGGGGATGGCTATTTGTTCTCCAAATCCGTCAAAGCATCTTCTAGCAAAGAAAAAGAATGGTTTTTACTAGACCAAGATTGGCAAAGCGTCACCGATAAAGATGGGAAAGTACTGTATGCCTATAAGTCCTGTATTGATGACTTCACCTATACCGTTGAAGACAATGGGCTAAAAAAGGACATCACGATTACGGAGAAACGACTCTTAACCTTCAATCCCGAGCTCGCCAAGAAACAGCAGGTCGAAATTTACAAGATGGTCGATAAAGCCGAATCGCTGAGGCTATCCTCAGCCAAGAAAAAGGCACACGGCGAGTCGGCCAAGTACCTTAATTTTACGGATAAGGCAGGTAAGAAAGCCGAGGTCAGTATCAATCAGGCAGCCATTGAAAAAGACTTGCTATTTGCGGGCATGAACTTACTGGTGACATCTGAACTCAAGATGACGGATAAGGACATGTATCAAACCTACCACAACCTCTGGCGCATTGAAGAATCGTTTCGGGTCATGAAATCAGACTTAGATGCACAACCCGTCTTTGTCCAGCGAAAAGATACCATACAAGGGCACTTCTTGATTTGCTATTTGACCGTCTTATTGGAGCGAATCTTTCAATTCAAGATATTAGGTGACCACCATGCTACCACGACCATCTTCGACTTCATCAAAGACTTTAAGGTCGTCCAAACGGAACACCACTATACGAACATCACAAGTTACACGGATTTCATTGCAGAACTGGCTGAGTACTTTGACTTGCCTTTGACCAATTACTTTCTATCCGAGACACAGATTAATTCGTTATTTAACAAGAAATTAAAGGCCATAACAAAGACAAAATAACGCTCAGCTAATGTAGCTTAATGGCTATAGTAGCGAAACTAGCACCATTTTTGAGCGCTTGCTACCAAAGACAGGTTGTTTTTTCATTTACTAACTCCTCATTAGTATACACGG
>CAYXVJ010000310.1:0-1762 GCA_964468675.1 uncultured Oscillospiraceae bacterium | reverse complement strand
AAGGATGAGCCACATCCAACCTTTCGGTACAATAGTTTTAGACAAACAAAACAAAGTAAGGAAGGTACGAATATGGCTCAACTCAATATTACACTATCAGACGAAGTTCTAAAAGAACTGATGTTAGGCAATCGCGATGACGCAGTCCGCCAGTTGCTCGAAGAGGTATTTAACGCTGTGCTAAAAGCAGAAGTAACAGAACAGATCAAGGCCAAAGCCTATGAGCGCACAGAGGAACGTCAGACTTACCGTAACGGTTATCGGACAAGACAGTTAACGACGCGGGTGGGGACGCTCATGTTGCATATACCGAAGCTACGAGACGGTTCATTTTCTACACAGCTCTTTGCTAACTATGAGCGCAGCGAGCAAGCATTGTTGCTGAGCATTATGGAGATGTATATCAGCGGTGTATCCACGGACAAGGTAAAAAACATCACAGAAAGTTTGTGCGGCGTTAGCTTCTCCAAGAGTACCGTCTCTAAACTCTGTGGGCAATTGGACCCGATTATTGCAGCGTTTCGTCAACGTCCTTTGAGTGGGCATTATCCATTTCTCATTGTGGACGCATTTTATACCAAGGCTCGCGAACGAAGGGCAGTGCGCCATAAAGGTGTCTTGATTGCAACAGCGGTCAATCAAGATGGTCATCGAGAAGTCGTAGGTTTCCAAGCAGGAGACGGTGAAAGCCATGCCAGCTGGTTGGATTTCTTTCGCCACTTGAAGATGCGTGGTTTGAAAGGGGTAGATCTAGTGGTATCGGACGACCATGCAGGGCTCGTCAAAGCCGTCCAGGAGCAGTTTCAAGGTGCCATGTGGCAACGCTGTCAAACACACTTCTCACGCAACTTCTTAGATAAAATTCCAAAGCAAGAGCGTCCTGAGATCCATGCTAGACTAAAGGACTTATACAACAGTCCGGATCTGGACGAAGCGATCCTTCGACGCCAAGCATTGGTTTCGAAACTTGAAACACTATCGCCCAAAGCAGCTATTTTATTGGATGAAAGTTTTGCCGATATCACAGCGATCTTCAGCTTGCCACAAGCCTACCGCAAACGCTTACGCACCACGAACAGCATTGAACGACTCAATGAAGAAATCAGACGCAGGGAACGTGTCATACGCATCTTCCCCAATGAAGCAAGTATCGAACGCTTGATCGGTGCATTATTGATGGAACACCATGAGAAGTGGATCAGTGGTAAAGCTTACTTTAATATGGATGAGTATTACAGTGAGAGAAATAACGCAAAAGCAAAAGCATTAGAAAGTCAATTGAAGCACATCAAAGAAGGGTGAACGACACAAGCTACTGAAAGGGGAATTTACACCAACCTTATGGACTTGACTAGGTGAATATAGGTCTGATTCAAAGTCAGCTGATAGTTAATTGATCTAGTTATGGTTGGATTTAGCATTGAATTTTTTGACTGATTGGTTGTGATATTCAACTTACATTACGTTATTGTATCTAAATCAAGTTGACAAGAAAAATATAAAGACAAATTTACCTTAAATTTATTCAGTAAAAGGAGGGGCTGCGTATGATGTGAGATGGTTGCTTTATGATTTGACAGTGCAATTTACCTTCATGTTTATCAATAGCCTAATGTCTTGTTTAGTAACTTAACAGCGTTTTAGTTTATTTTGGCTTACTCAATAGTTTTTTGTTGATTTAATTTAAAGGTTATTCGACTTCTTGACTATTTGAAATGATTTAGGAGATTAAAAATGTTTAGTAAGAAAAATTTTAAAAAAG
>CAYXVJ010000309.1:0-1771 GCA_964468675.1 uncultured Oscillospiraceae bacterium | reverse complement strand
CTTTCTTATAGAGAAGATCTGTTCCAATATGCAGATCGATTGGCAGATGCGGCAGTCATTATTGGGAACACTGAGTGGTGGCGAAAAAACACGAGTCAATTTAGCAAAATTACTGCTTCGTGAATGCGACATATTGCTTTTAGATGAACCCACGAACCATTTGGACTTACAATCGATTGCATGGTTAGAATCGTATCTGAAGACAATAGCCGCTACAGTAATCGTTATATCACACGATAGAGAGTTTTTAGACAATATTGTCGATCGCATCATTGAAATAGAAGATGGCCATCTTGAATTCTATCAAGGAAACTATTCTGCTTATGTTGAAGAACGAGATCAGCGTCACCTGAATATTGAAGAACGATATAAAGTTCAAGAGCGGACCATCAAACGTTTAGAGATGGCTGCAAAAAGACAACGGGTCTGGGCAGCGATGAATCCTTCAAATGCAGGTTTAGCCAAGCGAGCTTTAGCCATTGAAAAACGCATTGAAAAAATGGATAAAATTGAGAAGCCCAAACAGATACAAACTTTAGATAGAGGCTTTCATTCGGGTGCTTATCTGGCAAAAGAGTTTGTGAACATCGATGCTGTATCAAAAAGCTTTGGAGAGAAGGTCTTACTAGATGAAGTCAGTTTGGCCATCAAGAAAGAGCATAGAATTGCGCTTGTAGGTAGTAATGGTTGCGGTAAGACAACGTTACTGAAGATGCTCTTAGGTGAGGAGCTTGTCGATCAAGGTGCTATAAAAGTAAGTACTAATGCGAAGATTGCTTATTTAGCTCAGGACGTAAAATTTGAAGATCCTGATGAAACGGTTTTGGCTTTGATGAGAAAAAGCTTTCCGTTAACAGAGGAGAAGGCACGAAGTATATTGGCACAGTTCCAATTCAAAGCGGACAGTGTATTAAAGCAGCTGCGTGCATTATCTGGTGGTGAAAGGAGTAGATTAAAGCTCTGCTTGATGATGCAAGAGAAGATTAACGTGCTCTTATTAGACGAACCTACAAACCATTTGGATATTGCATCTCGAGAGTGGATAGAAGGGGCTTTGATGGATTTTAGTGGAGCTATGTTGTTTGTCTCACATGACCGTTATTTCTTAAAGCAATTTGCAGATTAAGTGTGGCACATGGAAGATGGCAAGATTACTCACTACGACTGTGGATACGAGGCTTTTCTAGACTTAAAGGATGAGATTGGGAAGTGAAACATGCGCCGAAGAAGACGTGTGGCTATAGAATCGCAAGATCTAGCTTGATTTGTCATGCTTGTGCGTAGCTCATTTATATCGTTTTTGTAAGATGTTAGTAGATTGATATTTTTAGCAAACGTGGAGGGTAAGATTGATGCGTGCTTATGATGCGTGGTTGAATACAAATGAACTATCTAAGAAAAGATGGCTTAAAGCAATACAGGTGGAAGGTGTTTGCTCAGAACTGGTAAGAGGACGAGCGATATCAGAGCTAGAACGTGCATTTGGTCTGGTAAATCCTGAAGATGGTTGCTGGTCTTTATACTTATCTGTTGAGCCAGACCATGATGACTTAAAGGGGCAAATGACTGGTACTTTCCAGATAAACAGACAAGCAGATAGTATCTACATAAGAGCTGTGGATGACTCCGGTTTAATTGCTGCGATCTATGCCTTAGTTAAAAAAGCTTTATTGGATGGACTTGATGCTGAATTGGATTTTACTCATGTGCCTGCAACTTCCCTTCGGATGGTGAACCATTGGGATAACATGGATGGCAGTATTGAGCGTGG
>CAYXVJ010000308.1:851-1800 GCA_964468675.1 uncultured Oscillospiraceae bacterium | reverse complement strand
AGCTTCTAGAACAAGAGGGAATAGACAAGGTAGCAAGTGCTACGTTTATTTCTGACTTAAGAGCTTTCCCAGATATCACATACTGGAAGCCTTTAATAGACTTACATAAACAATATCCTAAGTGGAGATTCATTGCAGAAGTTGCAAAAGATACATGGGCAGTAGCCCTGCACAACCAAGTTAATCCTGAGAATCGAAGCTTAATTCAAAACTATGCAAATAACAAACCATATATTAAAAATGGCACCGTGTACGATGGCTCTAACTGGGTACCTGTTAACCAAGCAGGCGTATCTTACTTTATGGATCCTAGAAATTTCTTAAATGTAGAGAAAGCCAATCCTTCTAGAAATTCGACTCACTATGGCCAGATCTTTATGTTCTTTAGTATTGCTGATGTCAGTGCTGCAGAGTCAATTGAAGGAATAAAGTCCATGTTTGGCAATAATCCTGATTTAATAGCTCTAGCAGATGAGATCTATGAAGCGGCTCAAGTAGCCAAGACAAGCGCATATTTCTTAGCTTCTCGTATGCGACAAGAAGTGACGGATTCGTCTTACGGGCATTCGATTGCGAATAACGCACGTGGAACGATCGATGTGAATTTCCCGCCACTTAATCCTGGTCAAGACAGCTTGTCCTTTATGACGCAAGCGCAGCAAAAGACTGTATTAACAGAATATGTGAATCGTAAGAAGGTGGATGCAGATAAGTACACAGCCATGCAAGCAGCTCAAGTCGAATTGAATACGATGAATTCAAACTTAAATGGTGTGAAGTCAAATCTAACTACAGCAGCGAATGCGCTCACAGCAGGAGCCAGTGGATCGTATCCGATATTGAGAGGAGACATTAATGTTGATGGTAGAGTAACAATTACTGACAAAATTTTGATTCATCATCACTTAATTAATCTAAGAAAGATGACTGATGAGCAAATTAAACTAGC
>CAYXVJ010000308.1:0-841 GCA_964468675.1 uncultured Oscillospiraceae bacterium | reverse complement strand
GGAGCCAGTGGATCGTATCCTTTTGGATTCCCAGGTGAAACTCCATTGTTGCGTGGCGATATAGATGGAGATGGAAAAGTGACAATCACCGATAAAGTGTTGATCCACCATCATATTATCAATTTAAAGAAAATGACTGCTGAGAAACTTCAAAGAGCTGACTTAGATAATGATGGTAAGATCACTAATACAGATAAAATCTTAATTCACCATCATCTCATTGGACTTCGCAAGTTGCACTAAGGAATATATACTATGATTAAGATAAAACTAAAGCCTCTCGTGACCATCTGCTTACTAAGTGTATTTTTGTTTCACTTTGTATTCGGCTCACCGATACTTGCTCAAGGTGCAAGATTAACAATGAAGGGGAATAATGCAGTTACTCTACGTGATAGCTTAACTGTAGAGCTTGAGATTGAATCACCTACAAGTATTACTGGATTAAGTATCAATATTGTTTATGATGGTGATTTGTTATCTGTACAGTCATTAGAGAGTGAATATCTATATATATCGGAATCCGAAAGTGTGCAGGATAAAGTCGTTTTGCGTCTAGATGAAAATACGTTGCCTGCAGGTACTTCTGATCTAGGGATTTTAAGTTTTGATGCATTGGCCGAAGGTGTCACTTCTATAATGATCTTCTCAGCTTCGGCTTTTGCTCCAGATAATTTAATTGTACCAGTAGATAGTAGTCAAACATTTAGTGTACTAATAGATGATGATGTAGTTGAAGTTCCAACGATTGCACCTAGCCCCACACCGATAGTGACTGAAAGTGAAACAGAAGCAAGTAGCGAAGCGGATGTGACAATAATAGATACTACCTTAGCAACAG
>CAYXVJ010000307.1:0-1825 GCA_964468675.1 uncultured Oscillospiraceae bacterium | reverse complement strand
TTACTAACATCCATTAGATCCCCTCCTTAGTTGTACATGCTTCTAACACCTGATCCACTGTTGTTTTAGCCACCGCTGTCGTGGTATCAGATGCACCATAAAACATAAACAGCTCATCTTTTAGCTCGACGATGCCTGTGCCAAAAACCACATCACCGAAAAAGCCTTTTTTCTCATAGTCCACCATTGGACTAAAACTAGGCTCTTTACTTCTCCACTTGATCTTCCAAGGCTCTTCAAGATCCAGCAGGACAAAACCCATATGGTAATAGTGTTTGTCATTTGCCCCGTGATACGATAAAAGCCAACCATCTTTAGTTTCAATTGGCGGTGCTCCTGCACCGATACGCCCACTCTCCCACTCTTCTTTTGGTGACATCAAGAGCTTGTGCTCTCCCCAAGATTTCAAGTCTCTTGAACTAGCAATCCACATCTCAGGCTTAGGTACACCTGCTGCTGATGGCCTGTGCACCATGTAGTAGCGACCATTTATCTTCCTTGGAAATAAGACACAATCTTTGTTATTGGGTGGCAGCACAATACCTAAGCGCTCATAGGACTTAAAGTCACTTGTCTTAGCCAAGCGCACGGCTTGTCCATGCTGCGATACGGCGGTATATAAGATGTAATACATATCATCTATACGAGTGATTCTAGGATCTTCGATACCGTACGCTTCGCTTTGATCTGTCGCCCGCATAGCAAGTTTTATATCACCTACAACATTGAAGTCATCGTCTAATCTTGCCAAATAAAATTCAGAAATGGATGTGAGGTACATATGGCCGTCTTCAATAAAGAAACGTGGATCTGCAGCATCAACAGCTGTTTTTTCTCTCTTAATGAAGCGATAGTCATTGATTTTGGGATCAAAGTAAGCAGCCCATACTTCATCTTCAGGCTGATCTTTAGGTTTAAGTGCCACACGAATCAACAAATGGATTTGCCCATTAAAAACTGTTGCAGCTGGATTAAAGCTACCGATCACATCAAAACGACCATCAGCCTTAATTTGCTCTGGTGTAATAATTGGTCGTCTTGGATACCGTTCAAATAAATCCATTATGCTCACCTCTCCTTATCTCACATCTTCATTTTCACCTGATTCCTACTTGAATTCAACAGCTTTTTACTTGAATTCAATTGAATCACTTGATTTCGGCATTGAATTATTCTATATTTAAACTAAGTCCAGGATGTATTTATCCAGATTGGAGAGTTATAAAAGATGGAACGTGTTGAAGATTTACTCAAGATTCATAGAAGTAAAGATCTTTTACCATGGGAGAACAGCCGGATTCACTTTAATCTACTAGATAATCAAGTTGTGGATGTATATAACATCACTGCTCCTTTTATCTGGTATGGTCAAGTTTATCTATTAGGACGAGTTGAAAAAAGAGATACAGAACACAGCCGTATCGGCATCTTCACCCCTAGTGAAGGTGAAATTCCAGAAGATGAAACGATTGAAGATACAGCAGTATTTCGCAATCGACTCTTTACCATCCGACACTATAAGGAAATAGAGGGTCCAGAACTCCCGTACCAAGATCCCTTTATCACCTTTATCGATGACGAACTCGTACTAGGTGGTGTTGAAATTACAGAAGATGAAAACGGACATTTAAACTACAGGACAGTCTTCTACAAAGGCAAGTCTTTTGATTCACTCAAACGCTTTTTCGAAGGTCCTTGGGGCATGAAAGATATCCGTTTAAAACAATGGACAGATGGGCGTATTCTCTTACTCACTAGACCACAAGGTGAGATTGGTGGAAGAGGTAAGATTGGCTGGACCATGCTCGATGCACTGTCAGACCTA
>CAYXVJ010000306.1:0-1835 GCA_964468675.1 uncultured Oscillospiraceae bacterium | reverse complement strand
CAGTTTTCACTGATGACAAAACTAGGAGGTATCCAATCTTTATCCTCAATCTCTGTTGTGAGTTCATTGAACTGTTGCTTGAGGAGTGCAAGAGAGATCGGTTGCTCTAATAAAAGTAATATGATGAAGCTACTGTTATCCAGATCAAAGATTAAGTGACTGCCTGGTAAGCGATGTTCCAAGTAGTTTTTGAGGACGATTCGATAGGGTAATAGATGTGAGCGACTGTTACTTTCTTCTGTTTGACTTGTAGGGATGACATTGATTAAGCAATAGTAGTTTTCATCTAAGTTTAAATTGGTACCTTCCATTTCTGCTTTTAAGTCACGCTCATTTTTGTAGCCACCAAAGACTAGCTTTCTTAATACAGTATCTGCTAAGACTGCTTGTTGTTGCACAATTTGCTGCCTTAATTGGAGCATCGATTCACTAATGGATGAGAAGGTTTTTTCGATTAATTTTTGTTCACTGGGTGCAGGCTCCTGGAAGATACCAAGACTTTCTGCCGTTCGTTCTACTTTTAGTACGGTGCCATGCCTCCTGCGCCACAGTAAAGTAACTAGTAAAGTACCTAGGATAGAGGTAACGATGCTGATGGCTACCATGGCATTTCTGATTGAGGCGATCTCACCTAGTAAATAATCTTTTTCAGTAAGTGAGATATAAGTGTGTCCTCGATATGGATAGACATAAGAAAGATAGATCGTCTCATCGTGGAGGATTTCTTTATAGCCTTCAACTTGCTCGCTGGCTATCTGACACAAGTCTTCGTTATCAAAGACTTGGCTGCCACTAGCAGCCATAAAGCGATGCTCGCTGTCTAGAATATAGGTACTGCTGCCATCACTTGTATTGTTGACATCTAATACATTTGACAGTGCTTTTGTATTGATCTGGGTAACGATTAAGGTATCTGATCCGACTACGCTACGTAATAAGAGAAGATCAATACCAGACTCATCTTCGGCCACGTAAAGTTTATTGACATGCCTGCCAGTACATAAGCTATTTAGCTCATCGTATGAGATTCCTTTAAACTTCACATTCGCATCATAGGTTTGCTTGTTGTGTACGAAGCCACTTGGAAGCTTGGCTGTGAAGCCTACATCGTTAAAGAAGATATAGGTGTGCTGTATCATCTGATTGGTGAGTTCATAAGAAGGGAAGCTTTCCAATGCTGTTTTCATTAAATAGATGTCACGCTCAGCCTCCTGGCGATAGTGTGCGTTATTGATGATGGAGTTGATAATGGGGTTTGATTGAATATAGGACTGGATATTGTAAAGTTCTTCTAAACGCAGTTGAACGACTTCAGCTGTGTTCTCAAGCCCCTTCATCGTTTGCTCTTCTTGATAGCGAAGCAGCTCGTTGATTGATGTGGAATAAATCATGACGATGGCGAACATGGGGATGATAAGTATGGAGGCATAGGTTAGCAAAATCCGGATGGATAGTTTGCTAAGCAGTTGCTTAAAGTACTTATATCTGATGTTTTTTCTTCGTTTGGCCATGGCTACCTCCATAAGCTATCATACCAAAAAAGTACGTTAGTCAAAAAAGGTATGGTCTGTTTTCGTTAATGAAAGCATTTGAAAACAATAGAAAAGGGCTATTGATCTAAAATATGTACGCATCTAGCGGAAATTGTCCGTTTTCAATACAGCATCTATTCGGTAGATTAAGTATATAGGAAGCCAAACTTTCTAGAAAAATGAAGGAGGATTAGAAATGAAGAAAGTATTTCAAAAGCATTTTGCTAAGGTATTAGCTGCTATGCTCAGCGTCTCTTTATTGGTCTCATGTGGAGGTGGAACAACGCCAGAAACAGATGACGA
>CAYXVJ010000305.1:0-1835 GCA_964468675.1 uncultured Oscillospiraceae bacterium | reverse complement strand
GGCCTTCGCTATTGTATCAACAGTGCTGCCTTACGCTTCATTCCCTACGAGGATTTAGAAAAAGAAGGTTACGCTGATTGGATTGATAAAATCAATCCAGACCAAGAATATCTACACTACGACAGCCACACTAAAAAGAACGAGAAACTGTAAACATTTTAAAAAATCGAGGAACCATGCAAGAAAACGTATTTGATATCAGAGATGTCGCAAAAGAATTGCGTGAAAACTACCGCAAGAACGAGCAATTAAATGAGCCGGCAACTGCTCTCTTGCCCAATCAATCGATTGTTGCGAGCGTCACAGAAGACCTCAGAGCTTTAATGTTCCCAGGTTATTTTAGTGACCTTGATTTATCTTCATCGCACTTAGAGTATAGGATTGCTAGCCAACTACTCTATATCAAGAATCGTTTAACAAGAGAAGTATCTTTGTCGATCTGCCACCAATACGCTAAGAGCCATCCTGAAGCACCAGAAAACTGCCATGAACTCCAACCAGAACACCCTCAAGCAGCAGAATGGGTGGATCAGTTCTTAGCTGCCTTACCCCAAATCAGAGACAGACTTACCACGGATGTAAAGGCCGCCTTCGATGGCGACCCTGCAGCTCACAGCTATGCCGATGTAATTTTGTCCTATCCTGGTGTTTTCGCCATTACCGTGCACCGCTTAGCACATGAATTATTCGTTCTAGGTGTGCCTCTAATCCCCCGCATGATGAGCGAATATGCTCATACTAGAACAGGCATTGACATCCATCCAGGAGCCCAAATCGGTGACTACTTCTTCATCGACCATGGTACGGGTGTCGTCATCGGCGAGACCTGCGTAATCGGCCATCACGTGAAGATCTACCAAGGAGTCACTTTAGGTGCACTGTCCACGAGAGGTGGACAGGACCTAAGCGGAAAAGATCGTCACCCCAAAATTGGCGACTATGTCACGATCTATGGTGGTGCAACCATCCTCGGTGGAGAGACAGAGATTGGTTCTCATGCCACCATTGGCGGTAACGTCTTCATCACGAGATCCGTTACACCACAGACCAAGGTCAGCATCAGAGGCCACAACCTAAAGTATGTGAACAGCAGCGAGAAGAAACCTGTTGAGCAAAATTAACAATAATTGAATATGAATCTATAAAATAAAAATCAAAAGTGGCGGTGAACATTAAATATAAAATATTCACCGCCACTTTTATTTACTTATAAATGTTTAATATTTACTCTTTAGATTTTCTCTTTAATTATTTTCTAGAACTACTACGGTTGGCTATCTAGCTTGATTTCTCTAGTGTCTCCCAGATACCGTTCAAGTAAGCAATCCCCAAGGCTCTATCGTATAGACCATAACCAGGCCTACCCTTCTCGTCCCATATCATACGCCCGTGATCAGGCCTAATATACACATCAGGCGTGGTCTCATAAACTGCCCGCAGTATCTCTACCATATCTAGACTGCCATCACTACTTAAATGTGAGGACTCGGCAAATTTCAAGTGAGCAAAATGCTTTACGTTTCTTACGTGCACAGCAGCAACACGTCCCTTTGCTCCAAAGTGCCTGATTATGCTCGGTAAATCATTTTCAGGATTCGATCCTAAAGAGCCTGTACAAAGACAAAGGCTATGAGCAGGGCTATCGACTAATTTCAAAATGGCATCAAACTGCTCTTTACTGTGTGCGATGCGAGGAATACCAAAGATTGGCCATGCTGGATCGTCAGGGTGCAGAGCCATACGAAGACCCACTTCTTCACATACAGGGATAATCTCTTTTAAGAAATAAGCGAAGTTTTCTAAGAGTCTATCTTCATCAATCTCGTCATATTGGG
>CAYXVJ010000304.1:0-1866 GCA_964468675.1 uncultured Oscillospiraceae bacterium | reverse complement strand
CACTATCCAAGATCAATCCATTCATCGACACAGGTTCAGGCAAAATGTTCCCTGCTGGTGACGCCTTTATTGTCTACCCTGGTGACGAAGGCGAGCCTTGGGAATCCCTTCGTATGGTCCTGATGGGCGATACGATGGAAGATCTTGCAGCCTTACAAGCATTGGACCTTAAGTTTGGTGAGGGTACAGGCGACCAGTTCTTATTAGAAGAACTCGGAAGCCGCATGACCATGAAGGTCTACCCACGCGACAGCCATACACTCTTAGAGCTAAGGCAAAAATTAAATGAGCGCTTAGCTAAAGACTAAGCTTTTGAAGAAAAATGAGGTAACGGATGAGGACAGAAGCAATCACAAAAACAGGTGAATTACTCGATCGGGTGAGAGCAAATGTCGCCCAAGTCATTATCGGCAAAGAGCAAAGTGTCAACCTTCTCCTAGCAGCATTGCTAGCAGGTGGCCATATCCTTGTTGAAGATGTACCAGGTATTGGTAAAACAACCTTGGTCTCTAGCCTTGCACGCTCACTTGGTTTAAGCTTCGGTCGCATCCAGTTTACCCCTGATGTCATGCCTTCAGAAATCACAGGCTATAACATCTATAACCAGCAATTAGGCACCTTTGAATTTAAAACGGGTATGGTGATGCATCAAATCGTCTTAGCAGACGAGATCAACCGTGCATCACCAAAAACCCAGTCTGCCTTATTAGAAGTCATGCAAGAACGCCAAATCAGTGTTGAGGGCCAGACCATCCGTCTGCCACAACCTTTTATGGTGCTTGCCACCCAAAATGCCATCGAGCATACAGGCACCTTCCCCTTACCTGAAGCCCAACTGGATCGCTTCATGCTAAAGATCCATCTAGGCTATCCCACAGTAGAAGATGAAGTACGTATCTTTAAGACCCATGCATCTTCCAATCCTCTAGAGACCCTAGATGAAGTCATTACAGAAGAAGACGTTTTATGGTTACAAGATCAGTGCAAACAAGTATTTATATCTGAATCCTTAGAGCGTTATATCGCAGCCCTTGCCGATCAGACGAGGCGTCATCCAAGCCTGCGCTTAGGTGCTAGCCCTCGTGCAAGCCTCATGCTCGTTCAAGTAAGTCGCGCTTGGGCTTTAATCCAGGGCAGGGACTTTGTCATCCCGGATGACATCTTAGATTTAATCGAATCCGTTTGGGCACACCGCTTGATCTTATCTTCTTCTAGTAACCTACAAAACTTAAGTGTACACGCCGTATTGCAGAACCTACTGAAATCGATTCCGGTACCGGTGACCGCATGACTAGCCGCCTGATCGTCTACATGGCCTTCTTGGCCTTGATCTACTTAACCCTAAACTATAGTGGTTATGAGTTCTTGATGATCTTCTTTTACTTTCTTTTACTACTACCGCTCCTATCCTTCATAGGACTTGTCATTGCCCGCCACTTTGTGACGATACAAATGCACCCTAAAAAACGCCAAGTAGAGCGTGGCACTGACCTTACCGTTTATATCTCAGCCAACAATCCAAGTATCTTACCTTTATCGACTGTCTCTTTGAGCATCAGTCATCAAGACAGGAGCTCAATAAGAGAATCTAAACGCGTACGCTTAAGATTAAGCGCATTTGAACGTGAACGATTTGCAGTCATCTACCACTTTATCAACCGTGGTAGCTATGAGATCGGTATCGAAGAAGCCAAGCTTCGCGATAGTTGCGGCTTTTTTATCTTACCCTTAGCCAAACGATCCTTAACAGCACGTGTCACCATCGATGTCTGGCCAAGGCGCGTCTCTTTATCTACAGATGCAGTATCGAATGTTGCTGAGCTAGAAGCTGAAGTGAGTCGTTCTGCTAAGACGAGCCAAGAATGA
>CAYXVJ010000303.1:0-1868 GCA_964468675.1 uncultured Oscillospiraceae bacterium | reverse complement strand
TGCTTGCTATCTACCCGCACAGTGGACTTGCACCACCTAGTAACGTGCCATGCCTGGCACACTCAATAAACTGTATCACGATACAGTTTATCGTGATACAGTTTGATTTACAGTTTTAATTGAAGCGTTAAACAATTTGTAAATCTGCTTATATGGATCGCTTATCGTCATCAAAAGGTACTGCATCTGCAGTCTTGATGTACCAGTCGAGCATTTGACTCTCGAGATCATATCGAACACCTTGGTAGACTTCATTGTGGTAGCGGTTAACTAACTCATGTGGATCTTGAACCAAGTCATACAACTCATGTTCTCCAGATGTTCGTTTAACAAGCTTATGTGTCATGGTTCTGACCATGGTGCTACGACATACCGTAGAGGGGTCATCAATTTGCATTTTAGCTTTGGGGTAGTAGTTTTGATGAGGATCCAAGAGACCATCGTGTCTTCCAGCAAAGCCTTCAAAACAATGAGGTTCATGTAAATCGTATCCCCCTTCACAAAAGACAGCTCTTTTGGGATCGCCGGAGCTACCATATATTTGATCGATCAAGGACTTTGCATAGTGGGTGTGTTTGATGTCTAGACCAGCACAATCCATCACTGTGGGCATGATGTCAAACAACTCTACTTGCTCGTCCACACGATGTCCTGCCTTGTTTCCTGGCATCCTAATGATGAGTGGGACGCGTACGAGATCGTCATCCATTGCATTTGGCCACTTCTCTACCAAGCCATGGTTCCCTGCCCAATCCCCATGATCGGAGCAAACGATGACGCATGTATTGTCAGATAGACCTGTGCGGTCCAATGCATCTAGAATTTGTCCTAGAAGGTAGTCTGTGTAGCTATTCATACCCAAGTACGTTGCATAGATCTTCGCAAA
Organism: uncultured Oscillospiraceae bacterium; assembly: GCA_964468675.1. Taxonomy (GTDB): domain Bacteria; phylum Bacillota; class Clostridia; order Saccharofermentanales; family Fastidiosipilaceae; genus CAYXVJ01. Next base: position 982 of record CAYXVJ010000303.1, on the reverse strand, counting down.
TATGGAATCATCTAGTTTGTCTAGGCCACGGTACTGTCTGATCTTTTCTATATAAGATGGTTTACCCTCGCTACTGTTTGGAGCGATCATGTGCTCTTGAACGTCTTCATGATCATACAGATTATGAAACGGCTCCAGCGCATGATAAGGCGGATGCGGCATAGATAACGGCAGATACAGCATAAACGGTTTATCTGACTCTTGGCGGCTTTCAAGATAGTCTACGGCATTCTCTACATTCATATCTACGCGTATTTCATCTTCGTTGCACGGAATTGGTGGATATAAAAAAGAATAGTAAAGTGGATCGTCTATGTCATATGGATTGTCTCCTCCATGGACATGTCTTTCTGGATGATTTTTATCATAACGCGAGTGCTCTATCTTGCGACTTATACCATCTTGTATTTCTTCTAGGTAATCTTCTGAATATAAGTCGTTCTTGCCATACCAAGCTACATCATAGCCACCATCGATTAAATAACGAAATAGGCTATGCTCGTGAGGCCTTAGAAGGTGCCACAAAGTTCTATGTCCAGCTGTATGTACATATCTGCCTGTCATCAGACTAATCCTAGATGGTGAGCAAACAGGGTTTTGAACGATACAATTCGCAAACAGCACACCTTCTCGCGCCAGCTTATCGTAATGTGGCATATCTACTATTTTATTTCCATATGCTGATACGCTTGAAGCTCTCATTTCATCCGCGAAGAACAGCACAACATTCATCTTCTTAGTTTCCTCAGACATTTTATTCCCCCAACTCTCCTAATGCTACATGCTGATCTTTGCTATCAGCAAAAGTAGAAAGGCTACCTTTTACAGTAGCCTTCCATACAATTCTATTCTTTATTAGCTGAAATAGCATCCATTAGAAAATATAGCTAGTTCACTTACTTTTAAATGGCTTTAGCTACGCTTCCATCCAGCAACAAACTCGTCTACTTCCTTCAAGTATTTGGCTTTGCTTTTATCGTCA
>CAYXVJ010000302.1:0-1872 GCA_964468675.1 uncultured Oscillospiraceae bacterium | reverse complement strand
ATTGCTCTTCTTGATCATGAGGGCGAGCACAAACTATATGAAGCGTGCCTTAGTACAATCGGATAAGGTCACAGAGTTATTTACCGACAACATTGCAGGTGCAAGGGTTATACGAGCGTTTGCACGAGAAGAGCATGAGCGAGGTTATTTTGCAAAGAAGGCGGATCAGCTCACACAATCCTGGATTGTAGCCAACGCGATTTCAGCGCTTATGAACCCTTTAACAAATTTACTGTTCAATGGCGTCATCGTGTTCATCATCTGGCAAAGTGGTCCCATGGTGAATACAGGATCTATGACACAAGGTGAAGTGTTAGCACTCGTCAATTATCTAAGTCAGATCGTTGCTGCCTTAATGGTATGGGCAAACCTTGCATCCTTGTTCCCCAGGGCATTTGCAGCAGGCGACCGTATTAGTAAATTGCTAGATGAAGTGAAAGAGCCTGAAGTCATAGAAGAAGAGCTGAGTAAAGGTACGATTGCAAATGTAGATGCAAAGCTTGATCTTCCTCTACTATCTGTTAAAAACTTGAATTTTACCTATCCTGAAACAAGGACAGCAGCTTTAGAAGGCTTAAATTTTCAAATTCGTCCAGGTGAAGAGTTAGGTGTCATTGGAGCAACTGGCTCAGGTAAAAGTACTTTAGCAAAGCTCTTTAGTGGTATGTATCCCGTGGAGCAAAATCAATTCAAGTTTTTATCCGTCGATCGACAAGACTGGAGTTTAAAAGCATATCGTCAGCAAGTATCCTTTGTTCCTCAATATGCTGTTTTATTTAAAGGAACGATACGCTCAAATCTTTATTTTGGCATGAATGAAAAAGAGCAAAATGTATTTTCAAACCAAGAGGATGCATTCAGTGACCCTCTACTAGAAGAGCAGATGTGGCAAGCCTTGGAAGCTGCTCAAGCAGCTGATTTTGTCAGAGAGATGGATGGAGGATTGGATGCCAGAGTAGAACGTGGTGGTCTCAATTTGTCAGGCGGACAACGCCAGCGGCTTAGCATCGCAAGGGCTTTGATGCGACCTGCCAAACTTTATATCTTTGACGACAGTTCAAGTGCTTTGGATTATTTGACCGATGCCAATATGCGAAAGGGAGTCAAGCGCTTTACCGAGAAGAGTGGTGCTGCAGTCATTCGCATCTCAAATCGCGTATATCAATTGATCCACGCAGACTCGATTCTTGTTTTGGATAACGGTAAACAAGTGGCTTTGGGTGCTCACGAAGAACTCTTAGAAACATCTGCAATCTATAAAGAGATTGCATTGTCGCAGGAGGGAGGCATACATGCAAAGCGTAAGAACTAACGGCACGATGCAAACCTTAAAGCGTCTACTGTCTTGTTTATATCGTTACCCAGGTCAACTCACCTTCATTGTTATCAGTGGCTTTGCAACTGCGATTACAAGCTTGATGGCACCATGGCTAATTGGTTCTGCCATCGATCAGCTGTTGGGTGAAGGCTTAGTGCAATGGGACGCCTTAGCTAGAATTTCAATATTACTCGCAATTGTATATTTACTGAATGCGTTTACACATTGGTTATCTTATAACTTAACACAGCGTATCAGTAACCTTGTTGTCTCAGATCTTAGGAAGGATTGTTTTAATCACATCTCAGTTCTGCCTTTATCTTACTTGGATCGTACCCCTAGAGGAGATTTAATCTCACGTATCACCAACGATATGGATGATATTGCGACTGGTTTACTACAAACCTTAAACCAGCTCTTTTCAGGTGTTTTGATTCTGGTCGGCTCTTTTGTCTTGATCTTTATCATCAATTGGCAGACAGCTCTTTTAGCTCACCTCTTACGTTTGCCTGCTCACGAAACATTTGATGTGAGCGCTTCGCAATAAAGCTCGT
>CAYXVJ010000301.1:0-1880 GCA_964468675.1 uncultured Oscillospiraceae bacterium | reverse complement strand
CTTTGACACCGAGATCTTGGAAAAAGCTGGTATCGAGACCGCAGACGCAGTTTGCTGTGTCACCAGTGATGAAAATATGAATGTCATGGCAGCCGAAGTTTGCCAACGTATTTACAGCATTGAACAAGTTTATGTTCGTACCTTTCTTCCGGAAAATGATAGTAGCTATAGACGTATGGGCTTAAAAATTATTTCAGGCACTGCAATTTTAGTGGATCACTTTATGGAAGAGTTAACAGTTGGCGAGGTGTAATCATGCGTTTAATTATCGTTGGTGGTGACAAGGTCACCTACTATCTCGTAGGTCAGCTCAGTGAGAAAAATATTGATATTACAGTCATCGAGAGCAGATTGGAAGTCTGTCAGCGTCTAGCAAACGACACAGAAGTAAAGGTACTTCACGGTGACGGTACAAGCCGTCATGTGTTAGAAGAAGCAAGGTGTCAAAGTGCAGATATGTTCATCGCACTGACTGGTAAAGATGAAAACAATCTTGTCGCTTGTCAATTGGCCAAACACGATTTTTCTGTCCGGACAACCATTGCAAAACTAAACAATCCTAAGAATGAAGCGGCATTCAAATTATATGGAGTGGATATGATCCACTCAGCAACAGAGATCCTTGCAGATATGATCGACTGGGATATTGAATATGCTGGAATGCGCGTAGCTTATGGTATTCCTGGTAACACAAAGTATATGGTTGAACTTGATTTATCACCAAGATCTGATGCAGTAGGTAAGACCTTGCAAGAGTATCAGTTCCCTGTGCATGCCACAGTGGCCTTGATTACAAGAAATGACACAGGTGAAACCATTATGCCAGCTGGACACATTCGTTTGCATGCCAATGACCATCTTTTGATCGTCTGTGACAAAGAAGATTTTGATGAGCTTTGGCGCTCATTGGTGAAATGATATGGATGAAGGCAATAAAAAGGGCGTCTTAGCAGCAGATCCAGAGCAGGTGAAAAAGAGACAAGACTTACGTTTGCAAGAATCTAAACAGTCTGGACCTCTTAAACGTTTTTGGCATTGGTTTACCGCATCCCCCATCAGGATGATCGTGCTATCCTTTGCCTTTGTTATCTTACTGTCTGCAACGTTACTGAATTTACCTATAGCATCTGAAAGCGGTGAATCCATTGGTTTCTTAAACGCCTTATTTACAGCAACATCAGCTACCTGTGTAACCGGACTGATCGTGGCTGATACCGCAACTCGGTGGTCTAGCTTCGGTGAGATCGTTGTCATCTTATCCATACAAATTGGTGGTCTAGGTTTGGTAACTATTATGTCCTTTTTCATGTTGGCTGCCAAAAAGCGTGTCAGCTTAAAGACGATGCTAGCTATCCAAGAATCAACTGCTACAGAGCGCTTTGTGGATGGACGAACACTAGTTCGGCGCATCATTGGCATGACGCTTGGTTTTGAATTAATCGGTGGCTTAATACTGACTAGCCGTTTTGCAACACGCATGCCTTTGGATCAAGCTCTAAGGCGAGGCATCTTTCAAGGAATCTCCGCTTTTTGCAATGCGGGCTTTGACTTGATGGGGGATTTCTCAGGACCATACTCTTCTTTAACCGATTGGCATGACGATCCAGTTGTTTTACTGACAACTGCATTCTTGATCATCTTCGGAGGTCTTGGATTCATTGTCTGGAATGATCTAGTCATCAGGGTCAAGCAAAAGACAAGCTTGCGCTATCACTCAAAACTAATCATCAGCTTAACAGCTATTGCACTCCTTATTGGTACAGTATTAACCATGCTATTTGAATGGAACAATAAGGGTAATTTTGCGATGGGCGGGTTACCTACAAGCGAAAAGCTAGTAGCTGCTTTCTTTCAATCTGCATCGCTTAGAACCGCTGGTT
>CAYXVJ010000300.1:0-1881 GCA_964468675.1 uncultured Oscillospiraceae bacterium | reverse complement strand
AGCCTATGGATATATTGCACCTGGTATAACTGAAAGCCATTTTGCGGACTCTTTAGCGTTACTGAACAAGGTTCGCGATGCCGTTAAAGACCCACGGGTTATGCAAGCAATTAACGAAGCCCTACCTGCGGGTGCAGATTATCGCGCCTCTTGGGATAATTACATTCGTGAATGTACATTAAGAAAAATTGACCTAGGCCAAGAAACCGTTGATCAATTACTCTCTCAACCCTTACCTCATGCGCTTAGATTTGAATCAGACGTTTATGGTACAAAATTATTTCTTAACGGATCATCTGGAAGCAATGTAACGTGTAGTGCTGGTTTTTCTGAGTTAATAAATGCTCAACATTCAGTTAGGGGGTTCTACATTGAAGAAGCCTTAAATGACGCTTTAAACCTAAAAAACTCAGATTTCGGAATGTACACAAATGCTTTTACTGAAGTATCTAACGCCTTCCAAGCGTTGCAATTATCTCAGCAAGATGCCTATGCGTATGTAGAAGCCAGTATTTTAGAGCCTATCTATAGTGATGCTGTCCTAGGTAAGTATCAGGATATGCAAGACTTTTCATCAGCTGTCATGATCAATGAAGCCTTGCAACAAAGAAACGTACAGTGGGCCTCTGAACAAACGTTATTCATGACCACCATTAGACCGATTCAAACGTTTTTTGAAGGGTTAGTCTATGCCTTAACTCCCTTAATAGGTGTGTTAGTTATTATGGGTAGTTTTGGTATGTCTTTGGCCTTTAAATACTTTCAAACATTGCTTTGGATTCAGTTTTGGCTACCTATTTTATCTATTATTAATTTGTATATTTATACCGCAGCATCAGGAGAACTAAATAGCTATAACGATGAAAGGTTTGCGTCTATGTACTCCCTAATGGGGGTTAATGACGTACTCCAAAACTGGGTAGGTGTAGGCGCAATGTTAGCCGCCTCAACTCCGGTGATTGCTTTGTTTTTAGTCACTGGATCAACTTATGCCATGATGGGTATTGCCGGGCGTGTTAGTGGTGCTGATCATGTGAATGAGCAAATGACAACACCCGATGCAGTGCAGTCTGGCGCATACATGGCAAACCAACCTAAGCATACCAATAGTCCAATGACAGGTGGATTACTAACAGGGGCGGAAGCAATTATTGGTAAGTCGAGTTTAGGCTCTGTTTTTCAAGATAGCGTTTCTTCTAGCCAAGAAAGACATGCTCAAGCCCAAGAGGTTTTTAGTGAAAGCCTATCTCGCGCAATGTCTAGCACTTCTAGCCAAGAGAATGCTTTGCAAACAGCAACGGGGCTAGGCTCAGCATTAAGATCATCACACTCAACAGGTGTGAAGCATTTAGAAGCCTTAACTAATGACTTTATGAAAAGTCGTAATATCAGTGAAAGCCAAGCAGACAAGGTAATGGGCGCTATAGCTATGAGTGCTGCGGCTAGAGCTAAAGGGTCGGTTGGTGCAAATGCAGGTGGTACAGGCATTGGTGCTGAAGCTAGTGTAGAAGCCAAAGCTACCGCACAAAAAACCACTGAAACAGGAGGAAGCGATCTGTTTGCTCAAGTTCAAGCCTATGTACAAGGTTTAGGGTTAACAGATACCGAGTCGGCTGATATTACCGATAGTGTGGCTAGTACTTTTGATACCAGAAGTTCAAATACCTTTACCCATTCGTTAGGTGACACTGCATCAAAAAACCTACAACAAGCGGCAAGCCAAGTGACTGCCGCTAAAGAAGCTTATGTAGAAACAAGCCAAGCATCTCAAAGATTTGGTGCGTCTCATGATGTGAAGTTTAATGAAATAGCGGGTCTAATGACAGGGCCTAACGCCACACCGTTAGGTAGACAAGCATTAGGTGATTTGAACGAATATTT
>CAYXVJ010000299.1:0-1915 GCA_964468675.1 uncultured Oscillospiraceae bacterium | reverse complement strand
AATCCAAGCATCAAGGATATAATCGCTGAACAAGCCCTTACTGGTAGCAACATGGCCCCAGGATCTGAGCGTGTGATTTTTTGTAAATACAGTACTAGAAGAAACACTAGGATGCTGACGATTAAATGCCAGCTAGTGATACGAGTCAACCTCGTAAGTAAGATAATATAAAATATATGACCCAAGAGGAAAGATACTAAACCAGAAATGAAGAATGTCTTTTTCTTCTCTGGGTACACAGCTTGCATTTCTAAGAGTACATCACCTATTAAGCCAAAAATAAGGCCACATAATAGGAGTACAGCATAAGCTGAAACATTCTCTCCTTTAGTGGGTGTCAAATATCCAAAAATGGCAGTCAATAGAAATAAAAAGGACGCTATCCCTTTAGAAAACAAGCGTTCCTTAGCTGTCCCTGTATAGCTCTTGTAAATGAAAAAGACAGCGACAATCAAACTTGATCCTGCACTTAAAATTGTTAAGGTATGCATCTTCTCTCCTCACTACTTCAAATTGAAATCAATATGAATCGTGGCGCGATCCGTGCACATCACTCCTACACGCCTTCCCTTAGTTAATTATATACCTAATTGAACTATGAATCACAAGTACCTCGAAAATGACATGCTTGAATCCAAGGATAGGAATTAAGAACCAATTTCCATGCGAAGAATAATGACCTTCGTTTGTTTATTTTGTGAGTAAAGATCTGGGCTGTAGGAATTGGATGGCTTGAGTTAAGATTCAGCATATAGTCTTTCATCAGTACTCAAGTTTTCTGTTTACCCATGCTTTTCCTTGATCACTGTCTGCACCTGTCATGTTTTACATCTTGTTCGTACTCTCGTCTGTCGTTTCCACACCTCCAGAAAGATGTATCTATTGAGCCATGAGACTCTTCATCGCTCCATTTGCATGTCCCTCAAATTGTACTTTTGAGCATCTTGAAAAAAATTACAATTTATCATATTGACAAACATCAATTTGAGAAGCATAATCGTTCATATCGACAAAATTCGATCTGAGGTAAAATTTTGAAATACTATTTAGACAACGTGAAAGTCTTTAAAGCACTAGGTGATCCCAAGCGAGCCATGATTGTAGATATGCTTTCTTGTGGAACGCTTTGTGCTTGTGACATCCTCGAAAAATTCGACATGTCTCAATCCACTCTATCCCACCATATGAAGATATTGCGTGAAAGTGGACTCGTTAACGCACAAGAAGAAGGTAAATGGACTTATTACTCATTAGACGCCAAAGCAATTGAGAGCACAAAGCAATTCTTCCATAGCATTACAACAGATACCACAGATTGCATGTGCAAAGAAACGGTATCTTCCTGTGAAGTCTGTAGCGAGAAGATTACTTCAAGATCTCAAGTAAAGGCCGAATAAAACTGTAATGAGCAATATGATGTTATGAAAACTTTTATGCTACAAGAACATCTTATCCAAGAGCAGTTTATTTTGTGGCTGTGGATATCTCATTTTAATGCATCCACAAATTTTGAAGTTTCTTAGAACTTCAACAGCTAAGAGAGGAATCAAGTATGAAAATAATTATCATCGGAGCGGTAGCAGCAGGAACATCAGCAGCTGCTAAAGCGAGGAGAAATAATGAGCATGCAGAAATCACTATTTATGAGAAAGACCAGTACATCTCCTATTCAGCTTGTGGTATGCCTTATTACATCGGAGGTGATGTAGAACATGCAGATACATTAACCCCACGAAATCCAGAGTTCTTCAAGAATAAATATAATGTTGATATCAAAATCTTACATGAAGTACTTGCGATCGACCCAGAGCAAAAATCAGTTAAGGTTAAGAACCTAGCATCTGGTAATGGTCAATAAACTCATTACCAGATGCTAGGTTCTTAACCTTAACTGATTTTTGCTCTGGGTCGATCG
>CAYXVJ010000298.1:0-1928 GCA_964468675.1 uncultured Oscillospiraceae bacterium | reverse complement strand
ATCACCGGATAAGAGGTGTAGTGATAGCTTATATCTGCCGTCAAAGGTTGCTCTCATTGGTTGGAAGCCACCAAAGCCATCGTGGTCAATCTCATAACGGTTGAACTCAGTAAAGACATAGTCGTTAATCCGTACATTAGGATCTGTGAATGTAGGTACCAAAGACTTACCTTCTAAGAGTTTAGGCAGAGGTAATCCTACATAGTCCATGATCGTTGGTACGATATCAATGTGTGAGACTGGATGTGGCGATGTAATGCCAGCTTCAATGTTTGGTCCACGTACAATAAATGGTACTCTGGCAATCTCATCGTACATGGCAGGTCCCTTACCGCTTAGTGAGTGTGAGCCTAATGCATCACCATGGTCAGATGTATAGATAATGAGAGCATCTTCTGCAAAGTCATCTACTGCTTCAAGGAAGCGCTCAATTTGGCTATCTACATATGAGTTACAACCAAAGAACAATTGATTCTTAATAACCAACGCATCCTTATCTGCATCTACTGATGGTCCAGCCCAAGCCTTCTGATAGTCCGGCTTATCTTCTAGCTTGTCCCAAATATTAGGTGCTTTAGGGAACTCATAGTCTTTATACATACTAGCGTAGGGCTCAGGACATAAGAATGGTCCATGAGGCTCATCGTAGCTAACGACTAAGAAGTAATCTTCTGCTCTATGCTTCTTAACAAAATCAATGGCTCTATCTGTACAACGATGTGCATAGGTATCTTCTGAACTAAATCCTTCATCAAAGCTTGTAGATGCAATACGAGACTTCCTACGTGTTTCATCGTCTGGTAACTCATCTAGATAACACTTCATGTCGTACCAGTAATCTGGATCCCAACCATCTGGGCATTCACCCAAGCCAAAGTAATCACCACCGTCTAAATGCCACTTACCGATATAAGCTGTATGGAAGCGGTTATCCGACAAGCGCTGTCCAACATGTTTCCAGTTAGCGGATAAAGCTACACTGTTTGTCCAGCTACCATTACTATGAGGGAATGTACCTGTAAAGATTGCAGATCTTGCAGGTCCACATACAGGTTGTGCATCGTAAGCTAATTCATAACGAAGACCTTCTGCGGCTAAACGGTCAATACCAGGGGTAACCATGTCTTTGTTGCCATAGCACCCTAGCATATCCCAACGCTGACTATCGACCATGACGAAGATAACCTTACGTCCTTTGTACGAGTAATTTTGTTTTGCCATATCTCTCTCCTTTTCTCAAAATTAATTAATTTCTTACTAACCTATGATTTAATTGAGCAACGCTTAATCCTAATAAACATCCTATTTCACTTAAGCACGATATAAAAGTGAAATAGCAAAGATTTCAAGATTAAAGATTCATCTACTTCTTATCTCTTTCCTGATAGCAAAGAGATAAACATCGAGAGTACTAGTATATATACACGTGCTTCTTCTATGTTAAACTATCCACGTCAGGAACAGTAGCGAGTAAATGATCAAACATATGGATAAAATGCCTAAGGGAAGTTAGAATGAACCATCGTTCGTATTTTTTACATACCAATCAAAGCAATCGATATTTATTTCGAAACGATACAGAGTTAGTTATTCACTGTACAGGTTCTTACTCTAGGCAAGAAGAATCTAAAAACTACTATCCTGATGGACGTGAAGATTTCTATCTACTCTATGTCACTAAAGGCTCTGTAAAGACACAGATCAATGATACCTGGCAAACAATTCAAAAAGGTGAATCCATCCTCTACTACCCTCAAACCCCTTATTACCACGAGTTTAAAGATGAGCATACAGAATACTGTTGGTTACATTTCAGTGGCTCTAAAGCATATGACTTAGTCAGTCAATTCAACGTACCGAATAAAGAAATCGTAGACATAGGTGTACATCAAAGCATAATCAGCAAGTTTGAGGCGCTCTATGCTGCC
>CAYXVJ010000297.1:0-1934 GCA_964468675.1 uncultured Oscillospiraceae bacterium | reverse complement strand
GACTCATCAGCGATCAAGAGACAAGGCTTGGCAATTAAAGCCATCGCTATAAGAACTCGTTGCCTCATACCACCAGATAACTGGAAGGGGAACGATTGATAGACCTGTGCGACATCTTTTAAGCCTACTTCAGTAAGTGCTTCTAAAACCCGTTCTTTTACTTCAGTTTTGTGCATGCCACGACGCTTCAAAAGTTCACCGACTTGGCGCCCGATACGTTGTAGCGGATTTAAAGCCGTTAGAGCATCTTGGTAGATAAAACCTACTTTTTCTGCTAGGACAGCTTGTCTCTTTTTAGCGGATAAAGACTCTAAGTGAATCCCGTCTAATAGAATATCTCCACTAGACCTTATAAAGCGATCTGGCATCAGATCAGCTATGGCCAGTGCCGTTGTACTCTTACCAGAGCCTGACTCACCAACAAGACCTAAAATGCCACCTTGCTCTATGGCAAAACTTAAATCATCTAATATCTTGTTCTCCGAAGACTTGGCACGAATGGACAGGTTTTTAACTTCAAGTAAAGGCATTAGTCCACCTCCCCTGCTCTTAACCTTAAGCCTGTGCCTAAGAAGAAAGCACTGAGTACAGTTAAGACAATTAAGAGCCCTGGGAACACTGCATACCAAGGGGCACTAAAAAGGTAGGCTTGTGCTTCAAAGAGCATCCTACCCCAACTGGCTCTCGTAGGTGGTATACCAAGTCCTAAATAACTCAAACTTGTTTCCGTCAATATAGCATTTGCAAAACCGATCGTCATGGCAGACACCATCTGGCCTGACATGCCCGGTAAGATATGCCGAAGCATAATCCTTGAGGGTTTGGCACCCATAATGACGAGGCGCTTAACATAGTCTTTACCCTTCGCTTGGCGAAAACCACTTCGTACAACTCGTGCAAATGATGGAACAAACAAGATGCCCATCGCAAGCATCAATTGAGGGACACCACCACCTAAAACAGCAACAAACAAGAGCGCTAAAAGCATCGAGGGAAAGGACATCAAGGCATCGTTAAAACGCATCAAGAACCAGTCCAAGATACCGCCAAAGTAACCGGCTAAACCACCTAGGATTAAGCCACCTAACGAACCAATGAGTATCGTTCCAGAGGCAATCAAAAGGCTGATACCTCCCGCACTAAACGCTCTTGTGAAAATATCTCTACCATAGTTATCCGTACCAAAAAGATGCTCTCTTGATGGTGCCAAGAAACGACTTGATGCATCAAACCTACCGGCTTCATAAGGCGAAAAGAAATGGCTGATTAAAAAACACAGTACAATAAAGAGCAGTAATATTGCACCTAATAGTTCTTGCCAGTTAGCAAAAAATCGAGTCCGACGTATTTCGTCTGCTTTATATTCTGAATTGAAGTAGCTTGTATCAGGATCCACTTATACGCCTCCCTTCTTCACCGTAGTAAAACGAAGCCTTGGGTCTATCGCTTGATTGATTAAATCAACGATAAGACCGACGATGACGACTAAGAAGGCAATCACTAAGATAACGCCTTGAGTGAGAGGAAAGTCACGCGATTCGATAGCAGTGACAAGTAAGCGTCCAATACCTGGTAAGTTATAGACTTGTTCTACGACTATTGCTCCAGCAAAAAGCTCAGCTAGTACTATACCCATGGTTGTTACCAAAGGAACTAAAGCATTTCTAAAGACATGGCCAATAAGAATTTCAATTGTAGATAAACCCTTGCCTCTAGCTGTCCTTACATAATCCATACGCCTTTGTTCGGTAAGCGATTGTTTCAAAAAAGAGACAACCCAAGCTATGCGAGGAATAGCGATTGCAATGGCTGGTAAGAGCAAACTTCGCATAGACAATAAAAGTCCATTAGAAGGAGGCACATACTGTACACCTCCAAAGTTTTGAAACAATACAGCCATTAGTAATGTCAGCAAGATCGCACTGAAAAAAGAA
>CAYXVJ010000296.1:0-1955 GCA_964468675.1 uncultured Oscillospiraceae bacterium | reverse complement strand
ATTGAAGGCTTTGCTGCAAGCGGCTTTATTGAAGGCGAGAACTTAGAAATCGACCATCAAAACGCCAATGCAGACAGCGCACTTGCAAACCAAATCGCCAAAAACATGGTCAGCAAACGCTATGACTTAATCATTGGCATTGCTACACCTGCAGCTCAACACGCGTATAACGAAGCATCTGATGTGGGTATTCCAGTCCTCTTCACTGCTGTAACAGATCCTGTTATGGCAGGCTTAGCAAATGAAGATGGAACACCTAAGACTGGTGTAACCGGTACATCTGATGCACTACCAGTAGATGAACAAATCCAAATGATCAAGGCCTTCTTCCCTGACGCCAAAAACATTGGCATACTCTACAGCCTCAGCGAGAGCAACTCCCTCTCTGCAGTAGAAACATATAAAGAGCTTGCCACAAAGCACGGCGTTACCATCGTTGCTGAAGGCATCAGTGAAGCTTCGGTCATCCCTGCTGCTACAGACTCAATATTAAATAAGATCGACGTACTTACTAATCTAACGGATAACTTAGTAGTTGAGAATATGCCGGTCATCTTAACAAAGGCGAATAATAAAGGGATTCCATATTTTGGCTCTGAAGAAGAACAGGTTAGAAATGGTGCGATCGCTGCACAAGGCCTTGACTACGTGCTTCTAGGTCAAGAAACAGCAAAGATGGGAGCAGAGATCTTAAATGGCAAGGCTGCTGAAACAATCGAGATCAGTATCTTTAACGAAGCAAAACCGTTTCACAACTCAAGTGTAATGGAGAACTTCGAACTAGAACTACCAAGCGCTTATAGCGATAGCAAGGATTTAGCAAATGGAGCAAGTGATTAGCATCTTTATTGACATCGGTGAACAGGGCCTCATTTATGGGGTCCTGGTACTGGGTCTACTCATCAGTTATCGAATTTTAAATATACCCGATCTCACGGTAGATGGCTCCTTCCCATTAGGTGCAGCCGTCTCGGCCGTACTCTTAACACGCGGTGTGAACCCATGGCTTGCCCTCTTCCTCTCTTTATTAGCAGGTATGCTGGCAGGCTTAAGTACAGGGTTACTAAATGTTAAATTAAAAATATCATACTTACTCTCGGGTATTGTAGTGATGACGATGCTGTATTCTGTCAACCTAGTCATAGCAGGAAGATCCAATTTACCACTCTTTGATATGGATACAATCTTTAATAGTGGGCCTGCAAGCGGTATCCCACAAACGATAGGAGCGTATCGCTTAAGGACTTTAATCGTATCTTTGATCTTAATCGTTATCGTGAAGTTATTCTTAGACTTCTATTTACAAACAAGACAAGGCCTACTCTTACGTTCTGCTGGTAGCAATCAGCAATTGGTCATCGGGGTAGGTCGTGATCCGGGCATGGTCCGCGTCTTGGGCTTTATCATTGGCAATGGCTTGGTTGCATTAAGTGGAGGCATCTTAGCCCAACAACAAGGCTTCTTTGAACTATCCATGGGTACAGGTCAGATGGTTAATGGTATAGCATCATTAATCATTGGTGTACTTTTGTTCAAGAAGAGCAATCGGATCAAATTGACCACACAAGTCATTATCGGATCCATTATTTATAAGGCTTTAATTACACTGGCCATCAATTTGGGTTTAGGAGCCAATTTCTTAAAACTAGGACAAGGTATTCTCTTCTTACTCATTCTTGTCACATCCAATGCATTCGATAAGGAGGGCCGTCATGCTACAGCTTCAACACGTGAATAAAGTATACCTAGGTGGAACGGTTAATGAACAAAGCTTATTTCATGGCTTCAACCTAGAAGTAAAAGACAAAGAAATGGTCTCCATCATCGGGTCCAACGGTTCTGGTAAATCAAGTTTATTAAACATCATCTGTGGCTCAATCAATTTAGACCATGGCAATGTATTCTTAGATGGCAAAGACATCACCTATGTACCAGAACATAAGAGACAACGCTCA
>CAYXVJ010000295.1:371-1965 GCA_964468675.1 uncultured Oscillospiraceae bacterium | reverse complement strand
TGCATCGCTGACGAGAGCAATACTTTCGCCTGCCTGCAACATAGATATAATCTCCGGCCCGCGACTCTTGATATTGTGCTCGTGGTAGCTGATGAACGGCTTACTGATTCCAAGAGTGTGGAGCAATTGCCCACTGCGTCGCGTGTCTTCAGCTGCGATACGATTGACGGTTGCCATAATCGAGATGGCTCGCGGAGACAGATCACCGAGATTCCCAATGGGTGTGCCTACTATGTAGAGGGTTCCGGCTTCAGCAGCTTCACGGCCAATCTGTTCTTCCAGGAATGCTCTGATATTTTCTCTTGTTTGGGGTTCCATCTCGCTCATGTCGTTGTCTCCGTTCACCTTTGTGCTTCTTACCTTGCCATAATAATAAGGCCTCCGTGAAACCACGTGAGGCCTTATATAATGTTCTGCTTAACAAACTACTATATGAATAATCATCTATATAGTAGAAACGTAGCATATTCTCAGTATGATGCTGTTCCAGCTAGGGTCCATTCAAGCACTAATTAGCTACTTGAACGTTGCCTTACTCCTGGAAGATGGAATCAGTCGGGCATACGTCGACGCAAGCGCCGCAGTCAATGCATTCGTCAGGGTCGATCACATAGATCGGATCGCCGGGGCTGATGGCTTCTGTCGGGCACTCAGGCTCACAGGATCCGCAAGCAATACATGTTTCGTCTATAACGTGTGGCATGGAACACCTCCTTATTTTTCTTTCATTATCGTATCACGCATGCAAAGGTGTTACAAGAGTTACAGACATAACTGATTAAGTTAAAAAATAAACCGGGCAAAAAGGAATATCTGTCTCCTGGATTGAAGGTGTTTGTTCGGTGTGCAACGAACATTTACCCTTGGATCAGTTACACTAGTCGTATCAAGAAAACCAAGGGAGGACATCATGAAACGACTCAATACCTTTATCAAGACCGCCCTGCTGTTCACCGGTATCCACCTGTTGGTGAATTACTTTGACTTTAACGGTCTATATAAGGACAGCCGACGTACCAAGCGCCGAGCACGCCGAATTCTTTAAGCTAAGAGGCTCCCGGACTATTCGGGTAGCCCATATAGGAGAACCATGAGACATATTGAATTGAATAACGGCATTGCCATGCCTGTGATCGGTACAGGAACCAACACCTACGGCAAAGAAGGCAATGCCTATCAAGGTGCGCTTACGGGGGACACGACGGAGATCGAGTGGGCCATTGAGAATGGATATCGACACTTTGATACCGCACAGTCCTATCGGAATGAGAAGGTTCTGGGTGACGGTCTCCAAGCGTCCGGGTTGCCGAGGGAAGAATTCTTCATTGTCACGAAGCTGAGGCGTCTAGAAGATGACTCCGACCTTGAGAGTTGGGTACAGCGCGAGGTCGAAGCGAGCCTTGAACGTCTACAGACTACCTATCTAGACCAGTTCCTTATTCATCATCCTTGGGACAATGACTCAGAGATGGTGCACGTTTGGAAGATCTTGGAAGCATACTATGCCAGCGGAACCTTCCGTTCGATCGGGGTTTCTAACTTTGATCAACGACAGCTAGAACTCATTATGGATGCGGGTACGGTTCCTCCGGCT
>CAYXVJ010000295.1:0-361 GCA_964468675.1 uncultured Oscillospiraceae bacterium | reverse complement strand
AACCAGATTGAGTCACATCCAGGCCTTTGGAATGACGACCTGATTCGCTTCCACGAGACGCAGGGAATTGCGACGGTGGCTTGGTCTCCCTTACGTGGCATCGATAACTACAATGTTCTAGAAGAGATCGGCCAAAGATACGGCAAGACTGCTGCTCAGATTGTGTTGCGATATCAGATTGAACGCGATGTCATCGTAATCCCCAAGTCCCATAACAAGGATCGCCAGGCTCAGAGTCTGGATATCTTCGACTTTGAGCTAACACCCGAGGAGCGTGAGCTGATCAAGAGTCTGTAGGTCTACGTCACGAGCTCAATGCCTGCGCTGCATGATTAGTTCATCTCTCATCGCCTTAATCGTG
>CAYXVJ010000294.1:0-1987 GCA_964468675.1 uncultured Oscillospiraceae bacterium | reverse complement strand
TAACATCTAAAGAAATGTTTCAGAAGGCTTATGAAGGCGGCTATGCCATCGGTGCTTTCAACGTCAACAACATGGAGATCATCCAAGGTATTACAGAAGCTCATAAAGAGCTCAATGCCCCATTGATCCTTCAAGTATCATCTGGTGCACGTAACTACGCAAACCACACCTACTTGATGAAGCTTGTCGAAGCTGCAGAAAAAGAAACAGGTCTGCCAATTGTCTTACACTTAGACCATGGTGACAGTTTCGAATTGTGTAAAGATTGTATCGATGGTGGTTTCACCTCCGTTATGATCGACGGTTCACACTTGCCATACGAAGAGAACGTTGCCTTGACACGTAAAGTTGTTGAGTATGCACACGCTCGTGGCGTTGTTGTTGAAGGTGAGCTCGGCAGATTAGCTGGTATCGAAGATGATATCAATGTTTCTGCAGAAGAAGCATCTTACACACAGCCTGATGAAGTTGAAGATTTCGTTACACGTACTGGTGTTGATTCCCTTGCTATCGCCATCGGCACAAGCCATGGTGCATATAAGTTCAAACCAGGTCAGAAGCCACAACTTCGTTTTGACATCTTAGAAGAGATCAGCAGACGCTTGCCAAACTTCCCAATCGTCTTACACGGTGCTTCAAGCGTTATGCCTGAGTACGTCAAGAAGATCAACGACAATGGCGGTGCCATGCCAGATGCAATCGGTATTCCAGAAGAGATGCTCCGTCAAGCAGCAGGTCTAGCTGTTTGTAAGATCAACATCGACTCAGACTTGCGTCTTGCCATGACCGGTACAATCCGTGAGTACTTTGCAGAGCACCCAGATCACTTCGACCCACGTCAGTACTTGAAGCCTGCACGTGAGAACATCAAGAAGATGGTCCAACATAAGATCGTCAACGTCTTGGGTTCAAACGATAAGATCTAATTCAATTAGAAAACAATATGAAAAGAGGGCTAATCTTTTGCGATCAGCCCTCTTTTCGTATTGCTTAAATATTTTTAAATACTATGCTTCATTTTATACTATGTTTCATTGTTAGGATCTAAACCCATATCAAATACAGTGATCTCCGGATAAGAGCGAAAGCGTAAGGGGAATTGAACACAACCAAGGCCTCTTGAGATATAAAAGTTAAAGCCTTTATGTTGATACAAACCTTCTAAGAAACCTTGTCGCCAAGCTTGATCTGACCTTAAGGTACGGTAGCCAATCTTGAACGGTAAGTTGATTTGACCACCATGGTAGTGGCCACTTAAGACAAGGGCTTGCAAGTTTGCTGTTAAGTCTAAGGCAGTATCAGGATTATGGGCTAAAACAATGGTCCTCTCAGCTGGTATCTCATCCATACGTCCTTTTAACTGTAATTGCCTTGCCTTAGGCACAATTTGCTTTAAGGCAAGATTATAGTCAGGCTTACCTGTTCTACCGTCATCTAAACCAATCAATAAGTAATCGATGCCGTTTTTCCCCTCGATAATGGTGGATTGATTACGCAGCATGCTGATACCACGAAGTTCAAGTTCTTCTATATCCAAGACGACATCGTGGTTACCGAAGACGCCATAAAAGGGAATGCCTTCAGCTGCGAGTGCCGAGCTGATCATGTCGAGGTGGCTTAAGCCCTTCTTGACATCCTTCTTTGTACTGACGAGATCGCCGCCAAATAAAACTACATCTGGCTTCAATTTGACCATACTATTTAAAAGTATTGATAAAGGTACCCGCATCATAGCTGCGTGATAGTCAGAGAAGTAGAGTATACGTAAGGAGCCAGACTGCAGAGGTATCACGTTTAATTTTTGACTTAGAGCAGGTATCTCGAGTCGATCTTGCCTGCTTACATCTCGTTTATTCAAGGCATAGTAAGCAATCCTAAGCCTTGTAGGTACGATGACGGAGACGATAAAGAGAACTAGACCGAGCAGAGCAAGACAAGCAAGGACTATGAGTATTGCTTGCTCAGTTTTGCTCATATAACGCACCAT
>CAYXVJ010000293.1:0-1993 GCA_964468675.1 uncultured Oscillospiraceae bacterium | reverse complement strand
CTACGATACCCGCTAGAATAATGGCAAGGACCATTGCTACACCTAAGATACCCAATAGGATATTGGTTACTGCCCACTGACGAGCAAGGGCAAATGTAGTACTGATCATGGTAGGAACACTCGAAATGATACCGGAGAAGATAATAATTGAAATACCGTTTCCAACACCTTTCTCATTGATCATTTCGCCAATCCACATCACAACACAAGAACCGGCTGTGAAGCTTAAGACAACAATGATACCGTTCATCCATAGTGGAAGCACGTCTGTCGAAGCAACTCTAGTGGACCACCAGAAGGCAGTAGACATCATGAGTGACAAGCCGACAGTTAAGAAACGAGTGATCTTTTGAATCTTCTTACGACCAGTCTCACCCTCTTTAGCTAGACGCTCAAGTGCAGGAATTGCAACAGTGAGCAGCTGCATAATAATGGATGAGTTGATGTAAGGGCTGATACCTAACGCGAAAACAGAAGCGGACGCTAGGGCACCACCAGACATAATATCTAGCATGGAGCCTAGCTGACCGAATTGCGTTATGAGATTAGTAAAGGCTAAACGATTGACGCCGGGCACGGGGATGTTTCCCCCAACTCGAAACAAAACAATCATCCAGATTGTGAAGATCAACTTCTTCCTTAGATCCGGAAGACGCCAGGCGTTTTTTAACGTTTCGAACATGCCGCCCATACGCTAAACCTCCTCTGCCTGACCACCAGCATCGAGTATTGCTTGTTTGGCAGAAGCAGTGAACTTCGCCGCTTTAACGTGGAGCTTCTTCTCGAGCTTACCGCCACCTAGAATCTTCAAACCATCAACTTGATGATTAAACGAAATGATTCCAGCTTCTTTTACTGATGCCAAGTCGACGACGGAGCCGTCCTCTAAAACATTCAATCTTGTGATTGGTAACTCGACATATTTCGTGGCAAAACGTGTGTTGTTAAAACCACGCTTTGGTACACGACGGAACAATGGTGTTTGACCACCTTCGAAACCTACGCGGACGCCACCACCGGAACGAGCTTTCTGTCCCTTATGACCACGGCCTGCAGTCTTACCGTTACCGGATCCTGGACCTCTACCTTTGCGGTAGGCCTTAGTAGCGGTCGCCGGATTCGCTGTAAAATTATTCAACTTCATTCCAGGGCCCCCTATTCTTCTTCACAGCTGACAAGATGAGCAACTTTGCGGACCATGCCACGTGTTGCTTCGTTGTCTGCTTGGATGACGCTTTGACCGATCTTACGAAGACCTAAAGCCTCAACTGTAGCCAACTGTTTTACTTTTGCACCGTTGGTGCTCTTGACTAGTGTAATTTTTAACTTAGACATACTCAAGGGTCCTCCTTTTAAATAATCTCTTCAGGAGTCTTACCACGCTTGCGTGCGACTTCCTCGAGCGTTTTCAAAGCTTTCAAGCCCTCAAATGTTGCATTAACCATGTTATTTGGATTACTAGAACCAAGGCTCTTCGTACGGATATCCGAAATACCAGCTAACTCACACACGGCACGGACAGGTCCACCAGCAATAACACCAGTACCAGGCATTGCAGGCTTCAATAAGACCTTGCTGCCGCTGAATGTGCCTAAGATTTCATGAGGAATCGTCGTGTTCGACATAGATACCTTAATCATGTTCTTCTTGGCATTCTCAACACCTTTACGGATTGCCTCTGGGATTTCTGCAGATTTGCCTAAACCCTTACCTACATTTCCGTTACCATCGCCAACAATTACGAGAGCAGTGAAGCGCATGTTACGTCCACCTTTAACGGTTTTCGAAACTCTACCAATGTGGATGACGCGCTCCATTAGTTCATTTTGTTTTGGATCATTATACATCTGTTCTCTCCTTCAATCAGAACTTCAGGCCGGCCTCACGTGCCGCCTCAGCTACTGCTTTGACTCGTCCATGGTAGATGTATCCACCACGATCGAATACTACGGTATCGATGTTCTTCTCAAGAGCACGTTCAGCAATTTGTTTA
>CAYXVJ010000292.1:378-1996 GCA_964468675.1 uncultured Oscillospiraceae bacterium | reverse complement strand
TTCAAGAAAGTAATAGAAACAACAGAAGCACTCGGCATCGGTACACTAGATCACCTGGTGTCTAACCCCATACATTTCAAAGAAGAAGATGGTTACGATGCTTTAAAACAAAGCTACCTAGACCTCATCGCCAAACTACCAGAAGGCGTAAGTGAGATCTATATGCATCCAGCAGTCGACAGTGCTGAACTACGTCGCATGACTCCTACATGGTACACACGAGTTTGGGAATATGAACTATTAAAAGATCCTGATTTAAAGGCCGCTATAGACGCAGCTGATATAGAATTGACAACATGGATGGATGCACCATTGAAGGGAAGAAAATAAGAATAAATCAAAGGAACTACTTACTATTCTTAGACAAAAGTAGTTCCTTATAAGCAATTAATAAAGTTAGTTAATTTACCGTTTGTCCAGCCAACTCTTCATAAAATTTCACCAGACTAGAATGGTCTTCCTTTTCATATCCGTGTGCAATCAAGTACTGCATCATTTCCATCACCAAGGCAGTTAAAGGAGATGGTGCATTTACAGACTGTGCTGCACTTTGTACGTTTTTTAGATCCTTTACATGAAGCTCAATTCTGAATCCTGGATCGAATTTTCTCTCGATCATCAAAGGCACTTTAGCATCCATAACTGTAGAACCTGCCAATCCTCCACGAATAGCTTGGTAAACTTTCTGAGGATCCGCACCAGCTTTCTTTGCAAACACCATTGCTTCGGAAACAGCTGCAATATTGGATGCTACAACCATTTGATTTGCTAATTTAGCGATATTACCTGATCCAACTTCACCGACTCTTACCACACTTCCTGCCATATCCAACAACAAGCCTTTGTACTGGTTGAATACTTCTTCATTCCCTCCAACCATTACAGACAAACTGCCATCAATAGCTTTAGGCTCCCCACCAGAAACTGGTGCATCCATAAAATGAATATTCTGCAGTGACAATTCCTTGGCAATCGATTGACTTTCAAGAGGATCAATTGAACTCATATCGATAATCACTGACCCTTCTTGTAAGCCGCTAATCAATCCATTCTCGCCTAATACTACATTACGAACATCAGGTGAGTTAGGCAGCATAGTAATAATTACTTTAGCTTCTTTAGCAACATTCTCTGGCGATGTAGCTACACTACAACCTAGCTCTTCAAATTCAGACTTTATTTCATCACGCCTGGCAAAGACGACCAATTCATGGCCTGCCTTGATGAGATTCTTTGCCATAGGGCGACCCATTATACCTAACCCAACAAATCCTATTTTCATATTCAAATACCTTCCCTTATTAGTTATATTCAATTAACGAGATTCACCGGAGAACCATCCAGATACATACGCAAATTATCTACAGAAATCTTCATCAAACGCTCTCTAGCTTCTTTACCTGCCCACGCAATGTGAGGAGTTATTATGCAGTTTTTCGCTTTTAGCAATGGATTATCTTTATTAATAGGTTCAGCAGAAACAACATCCACTGCTGCACCAGCGATCAGATGATCATTTAAAGCCTGGGCAAGATCAGCTTCATTAACCAAACCTCCACGGGATGTATTAATTAAATACGCATCTTTTTTCATCATCTTAAAACGATCCAAATTCATC
>CAYXVJ010000292.1:0-368 GCA_964468675.1 uncultured Oscillospiraceae bacterium | reverse complement strand
AAAATCTGAACGACGAAGCAAGTCATCTAACTCAACGTACTCGACGTTTTCAACATCATCTTTTCTAGTCCTTGAGTAGTATAAAACACTCATGCCAAATGCCTGAGCAAGCTTTGCTACTGCTTGACCTATCTTACCAAGACCAACAAGACCTATAACTTTCCCAGACAATTCAAAAAGCGGCCACTTGTGATAAGTAAAATCTATACTATTAGCCCACTCTCCTGCATAAACACTATCAGAATGTCCTCCTACATGAAAGCAAATTTCCAACATCAAGGCTAGCGTAAACTGGGCCACCGTATTCGTTGAATAGTCGGGCACATTTGCAACCTTAACCGAGTATTTATTTGCAGCATTCAAATCAA
>CAYXVJ010000291.1:0-2017 GCA_964468675.1 uncultured Oscillospiraceae bacterium | reverse complement strand
AACGTTATCTTGATTTGATGATGAACCCAGAGTCAAGAAAAACATTTGAGGCTCGTTCACTGGTTATCCGCACCATTCGTGAAACTTTACATAGCCGTGATTTCCTAGAAGTAGAGACACCGATTCTAAACACCATTCCAGGAGGTGCTGCAGCAAGACCTTTTGTCACGCACCACAATACCTTGGATATTGATTTGTATTTGAGAATTGCACCTGAATTATTCTTAAAGCGCTTGATCGTTGGTGGTATGGAGCGTGTGTACGAAATTGGTCGTAACTTCCGTAATGAGGGTATGAGTGTTCGCCATAACCCAGAATTCACCATGCTAGAGCTCTATCAAGCTTATACCGATTACCATGGCATGATGGAGATTACAGAGGACTTGATTTCAGCTGTCTGTATGGCTGTACATGGTACAACACAAATTGATTACAACGGTACCGCTTTAGACTTTAGCGCGCCGTTTAAGCGTCTATCTATGCGTGATGCAGTCTTAGCAGAGACGGGTATAGACTTTAATGAAGTGAAGAGCTTTGAAGAAGCGAAAGCCTTAGCTGATGAGAGAGACTTACATGTAGGCGATGGATTTGGTAGAGGCGATATCTTTAACCTCTTCTTTGAAACCTATGTTGAGGACAAGCTCATTCAGCCAACCTTCATCTACGATTACCCAATCGAGGTTTCACCACTAACTAAGAAGAAACCTGGACATCCTGAACTTACAGAACGTTTCGAACTCTTCGTCCATGGTAACGAGTTGGCCAATGCCTATTCAGAGCTAAACGACCCTGTCGATCAAAGGGAGCGTTTTGCAGCACAAGTTGAGAAGCGTGAAGCAGGTGACGATGAAGCGAATCGTATGGATGAAGACTTTTGTGTTTCCTTAGAATATGGTTTACCACCAACAGGTGGTATGGGCATGGGTATTGATCGATTATGTATGTTGATGACCAATTCAACATCCATCAGAGATGTACTCTTATTCCCAACAATGAAGCCCATTGCTGGACAATAGAAAATATATAAACTAGATGAGGGATGTTTCGATAGTGAGATGTCCCTTTTACTTTATATGAATGTTTGTAAATAAAGATTTAAGGTATTGGTAGCTAGAGCATATTGAGTATATGGAGGATTGAAGTTATGCTAGATCAAGAATTTTATGTTCTTGTTTTATTGGGTGTGAACGGTAGCGGGAAAACCACTCTAGCAAATGAACTTAAGAAAACGTCTAATCTTAATATGCTTTGATTAATATGGATTTAGTTGGTAGAAGACCTTATTCTAGCATTGCAGATTACAATGAAATGATGGCAAGAAATCTGCAAATCACAAGACAGATGATGGAAGAAAAGCTAGAAAATAAAGAAAGCTTTATGACTGAACTGACTTTATCTACTACAAACGATTTAGAATTCCTCAAGCATGTAAAGCAACATGGAGCCAGGTTGATTACCATATTCACCTTAACAAGGGATACCGAGATCAATATGTCTAGAATTGCACATCGTGTGAAAAAGGGAGGACACAGTGTGCCTTCTCAAAAGATAAAAAGTAGGCAAGCCAAACTTTTAGTGAACACAGCAGCTGCAATAGACGAAAGTGATTTTTGCTTCGTATTTGATAACAGTCACTTTTATCAACATATTTTGCTTAAAACAAGGCCCAATGAAATTTTGATCCTAGGCATTGATTCAGAAGCAGATGAGTGGGTACAAGAGCATTTCATAAAACGATTGGATAAAACGAATCAGCTTAAATTTGTTCAATACTACACGCCTAAGGAGAATATAGATCTTTTAGATAAAATATTTCGTTGTTTGAATCAAATCTTGCAAGATTTAAAAGTTTCATTTCCTCATAAGAACTAATTAGAGGCTTTGACTTCAATTTGAATCGTATTTGATACAGGTAATATTTGCTTATATGAGTAGATCTGTGAACGATGCATGTTTCATTTCGGTGATTCTATATATCTATCTCATCTTAGTATCTAGCATGCGAATCTATTAGGTA
>CAYXVJ010000290.1:0-2041 GCA_964468675.1 uncultured Oscillospiraceae bacterium | reverse complement strand
AGCAAGCCACTATAGCACTATGTGTGCCACTACAAAGGTTGGTTCAATATGGAAAAGATTGATAATAGCAGTAAATCTCTACTATTCATCCCTATCGCACTACTGCTTATCCTGTTCATCACAGTCCCTATTTTGCTGTTATCTTCAGCAAGGTCTAGCACATCTCTAACTTTTCACTATGATAGCAACACGATCAGTGAACCTGATGGCATTGAACTATTAGTCATTACCTCGAGAAATAATTTAAATGTCAATCAAGGAAGCAGTAATCAATGGATACCACTACTAACCAATAGCAGTGTAGCTCATCAAGAGATTAGCAAAACAGAAGAAGGACTTGTAACTGTTCAATTTACAAGGATAGTACCAAGCTCTTTTCGCTTACTTTTCAATTACACAGACGAAGATAAGACCAGTGCTACACAAAAGAATCTACTCAGTAATGAAAGATATATCATTAGTCAAACAGGAGTTGGTGTACTCGAGTTAACGAGGGAGAAATCACTCTTTCGTATTCTTGTCGTAGAACACAGTTTTTACTTCATCTTCGTCATCCTAGCCAATATGCTTTGTATGGTTTTACTCATCAGACCGAATAAGAAAGAAATACTTTTGCTAGGTATAATTGAACTCTTGTATATCGCGCTTTACCACGGATTACTTGTCTCTTACAATCTATTAAACACTGCATTAGCACCTCTATTCTTCATCCTGCTCATACTGATTGTGACATTCTTCATCCGCTACAGCTTAATCCATTTCGCCTTACGAGATGAAGAGAATAATAGGAAGATCCTCTTAACAACAATAACCCACCTCACCACTGCCGTTTTATCTTTCATCTTATTTACCCCGCTTTTGTTCTAGCAAAAAGGTAACTAAAAGCGAAGTTTAAAAAGAGACGCCGTCACAATCTTGTATTAGTCCATTACATAGCGAAAACCTGTGTTGCTGGTAGCCGAATTCGCGGAGTTACCATTTCTAGCTGCCACTCGATAGCGGTTACAATAACTTTCATGACATAAGAAAGAACCGCCTCTGGTTGCTCTAAAGTCTTCAAGATAAGACTGATTCACTTCAAAGTCTTTAATTTGTTTCACTTTAAAATCATTTAACGGTATACGAGCAATGTTTTGGCACCACTCCCAGACATTGCCGATCATCTGCCAGATACCATACTCATTTTGATAAAAGCTCTTTGCTGGGCTGGTACCTACATAACCATCCTCGCCTGTATTGTTTTCAGGGAAAGACCCTTGCCAAGTATTTGCCATAAACTGCCCATCTGGTATCAATTCATCGCCCCATGGGAATTCCTTTAAATTACTAGGGTTACCTCTAGCGGCAGCTTCCCACTCTGCTTCTGTCGGTAAGCGTCCACCTGCCCATCTACAATATGCTCTTGCATCGTTCCAAGTCACATGTACAACAGGGTGATCCATTCGTTCATCTATAGTAGATCCAGGTCCTTCTGGTGCCTTCCAATAAGCACCTTTAATGTCTAGCCACCACTCAAGCTTTGTATCACAGCAACTAACGTTAGAAGGAAGCTCTACCAGTAAACCTCGAAAGACATAGGATGTACCTAAGCGTTCTGCTGCAGTGACGTAACCAGTTTCTTCAACGAATCTCATAAACTGTTCGTTTGTCACACTCGTCTCACTGATGTAAAAAGACTTCACATCAACCATTACAGGTGGATACTCTTTATCTATTTCAAAGCCATTTTGATTGGCTGCTCCCATACGAAACTTCTGTGCGGGTACTCGCTTTAACTCCATACCATCACTATTCAACACCGAATTAGGCTTTAACATGTCAACACTCCTTGGATTCATATGCTCTATCTTAGCAATAGAGGCATAGCGACCCACTAACAAACGCTACAGCAGCATAGATATGCCATAAATGCGCACTCAACAAACGTAAAAATGCTACATTTTCCAAACTTGTAGAATGTTGAACTACAAATTGACCTAGAAACTTAATTGCTAATAATTGTAGAGATTTCGAGATTTTTAAAAATAAGTAGTATCTATAA
>CAYXVJ010000289.1:0-2058 GCA_964468675.1 uncultured Oscillospiraceae bacterium | reverse complement strand
TTATTTCGTTCGTTATATGGATAATCTAGAGCTCCACCTTAACTGACCAATCGAGCATAAGTATAATTACAATAGCGAATAGCTCTATTACGATATGGCGAACCACTAGAGAAAATTCGCAAACTCCTACAACAACCCATCTAGTACAATGCAGACCAGGCTTTATAAGAACGATTATATTAATAATTTTGTTCAGGATAAATCCTAAATTCCCTTAATTTTTATACACTAGAAGGATGACACTAGTGTTTTAACCAGTAATGTTTGCGATGAAATCTTCAGCATCGATATCAAATAACTTAAGGATATCTTTTTGTTTTTTGGTGAGAGGAGCCATTAATCTACTGCCATCTGCATACTGTACTCGCTGGATTTTCTCCAACTCTAAGAGGAGTGCTTTGACTGTAGGGACTGGTTTCTTGCTGAGGGGGTTCATGACACGTAATAAGTCCGCTTGGAGAATCTGAGCAATGAAGCCAATGAAGAATTTACCTTCAGTCGATTGCTGATGGTGCGTGTGGAAGCGATCAAAATCCAACTGATTCTTCATGCTGTCGTAATGACTCTCGATGGCATTTCTCCTGCGATAAATCGCGAGTGCATCAGCTGGGCTTAAGTCTACTTGATTGCTGAGGATGCCAAACATGCCTGCCATCAAGAGTTCATCTTGTATTGCGGTATGGTTTCTTGAGAAGTTCACGATTGTTTCATGTTCTACTTCAACATTGAAAAAGGGTTCATGCTGCTTGCGTTTTTTACGATTCAGTTGTTTACTCAGTGCTGCTTCTCGTGTCTTTACTTGTTCGAACAAGCTCCGTTCTTCTACTTTTGCTTTTTCACTGTCGTAATAGCAAAAGAGTGTGTAGTCTTCGTCATCAATCGTTACACTTCTTTTTACCCCAAAGACCCCTGCTGATTCAATGTAGTGGTCCATGTGTCGAATGCCCTCTTGAGCGCCCAGCAGATGAGCTTTATACAGTTTTTGATGGTTGGGCACAGCCATCAGGAAGGGAATCTTCTCTTCTGCCAGATAAGCGATATTGTTGGCATTCAAGAAGCCTTTATCCATGACATATAAGAAGGGCTGGATATCGAATGCCTGTGCGATCTGCATCATGGTCGACAGATACACCTCGTCTGTGATACTCCCGTTATAGAGTTCATAGCAAACGGGCAATCGTTTGACTTGTGAGAAAAATAAGCCGACATTGACTTGGGGCAGTAATTCATGGTCACGGTTATACCCTTTTTCTGCGAAAGCAATGTCTTTGGCATGCGTAGAGATACTGGTCACATCGTAAGCTACATACTCATCCGCTGCGACCGTCTGTCCCTTCCATTGTTTGAAGAAATTCCATCTGCTGTCTTTAGAAATCCCCTCATACAAAGCACTCAATTGTTTTTCACCAATCGTTTCTGCATAAGGGTTGAGGTTTTTACTGTAGAAATCATCCATGTAGAGCATGACATTCCCACGATTCATCATATAGAGTGCAGCTTGCATGATTTGTTGGTATAGCTCTGGAAACACGTCCTCTAAGATTGATCTTACACCTAAGCGCTCCAATCTCATGGCTAAGAAAGCAGTGTTCCCAGCATTGATGAACGAGGATGGATACATGGTCTGGGGCGCTGTGACCTTAAAGTAGCTGTAGTAATTATTATTGGGGAAGAATTTACCAGGATCTTCAGGGTCTAACTTACCAATGGAGACCGCTTTATTCGTATAGTGACCATTCGTATTCTTATAGTATTCGGTTACATAGTACACGTATTTCGTTTGCTGGATGGTTTTGATAGAAACACGTTTCTTTGGTAAATCGATGCTCAATTTTTGCTTACTCATGCTACTTATTCCCCTTCTTTCTAGTGTTTATATTATACACTAGAACTCTGCAAAAGTCAAGAGATATGCAGACGTAAAAATACCCCCAACTGCCGTGTTTGCAGCAGTTAGAGGGTTACATGATATGAGCAGTGTTTAAAAACTATGGGAATTTAGGATTTATATAAATCTTTACTAAGCCACAACATAGTGAAAGGCTCTAGTTTAATAGA
>CAYXVJ010000288.1:0-2061 GCA_964468675.1 uncultured Oscillospiraceae bacterium | reverse complement strand
CAAAGAACGCTTCGATAAACGAATCGATGTGGATTATCTCTTGGGTTGCTATGGTGCTGTACCTGTTTTCAATCCAATGTTTTTGAATGATCAGGTGATTGTATAAGATATTGAATTTATGGCAGGCCACTTCAAATTCATTTTAGGCCTTGATTTAGAAGAAGAGGACAAAAACTAAGTATGTTTTCGTCCTCAATATATATGTATGGATTATGGATAAGTCTGTGGATAAGTGGATAGATATGTGGATAACTTCGAGAAAAAGCCTTGTTTTCAATGTTTCGGATGTGGATAAGTAGGTTTTTACCCACATCCTAGATGTTTATGAATAATTCCAAACCTCGGATAAAGCGGCACCAATTATGCCTGCGTCATTACCTAGTGTAGCTGTGACGATCTTTGGACGCTTCTCGACGAAGGGGAAGAGTTGATCGTATACTGCAACGGTTAGTGGCTCTAAAAGATAGTCGCCTTGATTGCTGACTCCACCGCCAAGGCAAAGAACCTCTGGCTCAACAGAGTTGATGATGTTACCTAATCCTACAGCTAAGTGATGGATGTATGTTGCGACCACTGCTTCACCACCAGCATCGCCTGCACGCTTCGCATCAAAAGCTGTTTTGCCAGTTACGTTGTAAAGGCTTTGGTTACATAATTCCCACATGATGGTTTCTGGATGGTTCCTCATATAAGCTTGAGTGGTTAAGATCAAGCCGTTGGCTGAACCATAGGTTTCAAAACAACCACGACGGCCACATGGACAAGCACGACCTTCAATATCGATAACGAGGTGGCCTAATTCTGCGCCACCATAAGCAAATCCAGTAACAATATGCCCATCAATGATGATGCCACCACCAATGCCTGTACCTAGGGTAATCATCACGAGGGAGGATGTATCACGGCCAGAGCCTGCGATGTACTCGCCATATGCTGCAGCATTCGCATCGTTAACAAGACGGACTGGTTTGCCATCAAAGGCAAGGCTTGTCTTTTCACCTAAGGGCTCATTTTTAAAGCCGAGGTTACTGGCAAAGACAATAGAATCTGACTGTGTATCTACGATTCCTGGTGAGCCCACACCAATGCTGTCTATGTCTTCGAAGCGTATACCTGCTTCAACGATAGCAAGGTTAGCTGCTTTACGCATCACCTTGGCAATCTCATCACCTGATGCTTTTTCAGGTGTAGCTAAGCTTGCCTTTGCTATGAGCTTACTACTGCTGTCAACAATGCCGGCTACAATGTTTGTGCCGCCTAGATCAATACCAATATAATATGTCATGCCCTATTCACCTTATATCTCTTAACTGTTTTATGATGCCTCATTATAACGCGTAGAAGTAGACAGGTTCAAGAAGAGGAACAGACAAGATTCATTGATTTACTGTCCTTTAGATGCGCTTTCTAATTCCAGCTTATCGAGCATCGCTCGTGCATCTTGGAAGGCCTTAGGTGTACTACGCCAGATTTTAAATTCACTAAGGCCAGGTAAGCCCATATTAATGTGCTCGCGCTTGTAGCGCATATTTGAATCGAATGTAGATTTACCTGACATATGGAAGGCGTGAAGTTTTGCTTCTCGATAGAGTTGCTGAATGCTAGATGCATTGACATCGCCACCAGCCATAATGGTGATTCTATCACCCGCATGTGCTTGGAGATCTTTTAGTAGGTGCTTACCTTCTAAAGCAGATGGCGCTTGTCCACTAGTCAGTATGGTATCAATGCCCAATTCAATTGCTGCTTCCATTGTTCTTATGGCATCTTTAGAGACATCAAAGGCACGGTGCAAAGTGAATTTCAATGGTCCTGCAGCAGCTTTCAAGCGCTGCATAGCCTGCATATCCAATTCACCGTCTGGTGTTAATGCACCAGTAACAATGGCGTCTGCACCCCACTCACGAAAGAGTAAGATGTCGTGAATCATGGCATCTAACTCTAGCTTTGTATAAAGGAAGTCACCGAAGCGAGGGCGAACGAGGACACGTATTGGAATCTTTGTAGATTGTTTCACCAGATGGAACAAGCCAGGGCTAGGTGTTGTACCACCAATGACAA
>CAYXVJ010000287.1:0-2077 GCA_964468675.1 uncultured Oscillospiraceae bacterium | reverse complement strand
ATTACAGAAGAGAAGGTCCGTGAGATTATGAAGATATCTCAAGAGCCTGTCTCCCTTGAAAAACCGATCGGTGAAGAAGAAGACAGTCATTTAGGTGACTTCATTCCTGATGACGATGCACCGTCTCCTGCAGACCAGGCAGCCTTCACACTGTTAAAAGAACAGTTACTTGAAGTCTTATCTGGCTTGACCGCTCGTGAAGAGAAGGTACTTCGTTTACGTTTCGGTTTAGACGATGGTAGAACACGTACCTTAGAAGAAGTAGGTAAAGAGTTCAACGTCACTCGTGAGCGTATTCGTCAGATTGAAGCCAAAGCACTGCGTAAGATGAGGCACCCATCCAGAAGCAAGATCTTGCGTGATTACCTCGACTAATGCAGAAAAACCCACGCATTAAACTTGCCTTGGATGAATTAGAAAAGGCTTTAAAGACAGGAGAATCTACGTCGAAAAAGACGCAGTTCTCCCGTCTTTTTGATGTGGGCTGCGACCACGCACAGCTTTGTATCGGAGCTGCTAAACGAGGGCTAGCAAAAGAGATTTTTGCTATGGACATCGGTAGTGGACCGCTAGAAAAAGCGCGTGAGAATATCTTGTATCACCGTCAAGCAGAACACATTCAATTGCTCTTGTCCGATGGTTTAGATGAAGTACAAGTAGAGCCAGGTGATTGTGTGACCATCTTGGGTATGGGCGGTTTAGAAATCGCTGATATAGTTGAACGGGTACTGTGGCCTGAAGATGTTATGTTAATGTTGCAGCCGATGCGATCCTTACCTGAACTAAGGATGAGGATGGCAAGTGTTGGTTTAACAATTGAAGAAGAGTACTTACTGAAACACCGCCATAAGCTTTATGTCATGTTCCGTGCTGCAAAAGGTCATATTGACTTGAGTTTTGAAGAAGCATTCATTGGCCAGTATTGGCTTAAACATTGGAAAGAAGAACCGTTATTTTCGCAATATCACGCACAGCTGCGAAGAACAGTTAGTTTGAAACAGCGCGATCAAGATCAAAAACATAACTATGATCTTGTACAACAGCTATTAGATCAGATGGAGGCTTAAATGGATTACACCGTAGGAGATGTGGCCAAGGTAATCGAAGACTTGGCACCTTTAGCTACAGCAGAGAGCTGGGATAACGTAGGCTTATTGCTTGGCGATCGCAAGCAAGTTGTTAAAAGAATTACACTTAGCCTTGATTTTGATGATCAGGCACTTGATCTAGCGATAAAACAAGATTGCCAATTGATTGTGACCCACCATCCCGTTATTTTTCCGACTATAGATCGCATCACATCTGACAGTAGAGCTACCGATCGAATCTTACGTGCATCAAGAGCAGGTATTGCCATCTACTCGGCTCATACCAATTTAGATGCATGCCCTGGTGGTGTAAACGATGCCTTGGCAGCGGTCTTAGGATTTTATGTTGAGGAAGCAATTGTTGAATTGGATCCATCCTTGAAAGCTTATGCACATCAAGATCCTTTAAAGATGGCGGATGTAGCCACTAGCTTAAAAGGGAAATTTGATATACCCGAAGTAGGCTTTGGTTTCGGACGGATATGTACGCTCAGAAATGAACTCACACGTTACACACTCGTTAGGCTTGTGAACAATCAACTACAGACAGCAGGTTGTATATTAAACTTCGATTTGAATAAGAAGGTTAAAAAAATAGCCCTATCCGGTGGCAGCTTTGATGAAGCATGGATGGATATCTTAGTTAAAAAGAGAGTGGATCTACTCATTACAGGTGAAATCAAACACCATGTCTTAAAAGCATTGGCAGATAGAGATATCGCCGTTATTATGGCTGGGCACGAGGCAACGGAACGGGTAATATTGCATCCGCTGGCAAACTATATAGCCCTACGATTGCCAGGATTGGCGTTTGATGTTCACGAGGGCATCGACTATAATAAAGTGGTTATCTGAGAAAATCTGACGATCGCGGGTGAATGCTGAAAAGCATCACGTGAGGAAAGTCCGGGCTCCACAGGGTCAGGGTGCCGGCTAGTTACCGGTGAAGGCGACTTTAAGGAAAGTGCAACAGAAATAAACCGCTTACA
>CAYXVJ010000286.1:0-2125 GCA_964468675.1 uncultured Oscillospiraceae bacterium | reverse complement strand
CTTCTAGTGAAGAGAAGTCAGGACCTGCGAACAGCCAACCTTTTGGTGCAACAAAACAACTCTTAACAAGATAGCCATATGCACTGCCTGAAGGCAGGTTTGTCATATTAGGCTCTACACTACTCATTCGACCTGATTGAGTACCTGTGAGCTTAATTGAGCCGTTTAACCAATAAGTACCATCAAACTCTTTGTTATCGCCTTCACGTCTGAACTTGTAACTCTCAAACGCAGGAAGGAATGTGTTAATGATGGTCTTGGTTTCCGATATGGTAATAAGCTGCTCAAGTATGTTTAATGCTTCTGGTTCAGTAGCCATACCCATTAAGCGTTTAATGACCTTATTGCTTGTGCTTGGTGCCTTAGAGGGTGTGCGAGAAAGTACAGGCAACCCCAGTACCTCAAATAACAAAATAGCCAGCTGAGGGTCACTGTTAGGGTTGAAAGGTTTAACAAATTTACTTAATGGATGTACCTTGGTTTTCAGCTTAGAGTTAGCATCTTCCCAATTCTTTAGGGCTACTTTGTGCATTGTTTTACGGACAGCACTGGAAGCCCGCAGCAGTGAAACAGCTGAGTGGTATTTACTGGTTATCTGCTTTGTGGCTTCAGCTAGGCGCTCTAAACAGAGCGGTAAGCCCATCATCTCCATTTCCATGGCAAAAGGTACAGATGCCATCAAAATATCTCTGTAATAGCCTAGCTGGTCGGTTTCTACGACACCTTTCCAGTAGGTCTCTCTGACATACGCAGTAGCCAAACAGTCCTTGAGGTTGTAAACCAGTAAGTCATCTAAAGGTACCTGTGTGATGTCTGTTACGTCTTCCGCGTATGCCCCAGTGTAGCTATACGCAAGTGTTTTCAAATCTTGTGCAATTTTCTGAGTAGAGTTCAGATTTAAAAACGCAACGTACTGAGAATCCTCTATCTTGTTCTCAAAGTGTTGGATGCCTTGGCGCATTCCCACAAAGTCTGTTGAATCCTTCATCCATAGATTGAAAATAAGGATTTTAAGGTCAAACATTCCGTGGAATAACCAGAAGGATGTACCGTTATATGAATCGAAGAAATCACGTAGCATTTTTCTACGTATAGCGGAGTCTTCTGGTGTAGTTGTGTAATCCACAGGAAAGGCTACACCGTTGTGCTTATCCCATGAGAAGCCAATAGTACCTATACCCGCCTTCTCGATTCTAAGAGAGAATGTTTCAATATCTAGGTACAGCTCCTTCTTGGTTTTTAGCATTTCAAGAGCTTCACGAATTTCTTCGTTAGTCTTCGGGTACAGAGCAGAGTGAATTATGTCACTGCCTAGAACCGTGTCAGTATCACCAGATATGGCTTGAGATAGAGTCTCTATGCTGAGGTCTAACTTTTCTTGCAACTGCTCGTTATACATAAGAGCTTGGTAGTTACACCCGTATATGCAATTGATATGCTCATAGCCTGCTACTGTGCAAGGTAAGACGTAACCATACACATCGTTTAGTGTCTTTACCTTAACCAGCTGTTTAAAATAGTTGGCATCTGCAACATATAATGTAGTTATGCCCAAACGATCTAGCTCTGGCAAAAGTTTAGCTAGGTACTCCCTACAGTGCGATGCAGGTGCTTTGTTGTTTTCTGTGTAAGGGAGATTAACAGCGAAGATTTTACTTGCTGTAACCCCGTACTTTTCAAGGGCTTTAATGTAATACTGACGCAATGAACGCTCTTTAAAGGCATCATCTTTAATTAAGATTACCGCCTCTAATTTGGAGTTCTCTTTTGTGTCAAACATTATGTGACGAATGTCCATCAATGAGTGTCCTCAGATAGTGTGCAGTCTTCTCCCTTAACTCCGCAAAATGTCATGTTACTTCTTGGAGTTGTACCAAGGATTAGGGTGCCGTTTTCTTCGTCAACTTCAAGAATAGTGTACTCGCCTGAGAATCCTTTTAGAGCGCCAGCTGGGTGGTAAGTTACACGTTTGCCTATTAAGTCTTTGCTGCTTGGTTTAGTCATGTAATTCCCCTAAAAACCAGCCCAAATTAATGGGCTGGCGGCTGGTTGGTTGCTACTCTTCTTCTAGCTCTACTGCACACTCAGAGCAAACTAACATGTACCCTACATTGTCTACTAAGAC
>CAYXVJ010000285.1:227-2144 GCA_964468675.1 uncultured Oscillospiraceae bacterium | reverse complement strand
GATTATGCTTATATTATTTCAAATGTTCACCAGTTCACACATTTGATTTTTTAAAACTTGGCTTACTACCTGTAGTCCATAAAAAGTGTTACAATAAATCAGTTAGTTTGAAGTACATTAAACAGTTGAGATTGAAGTTGGGCGATTACGGGGGATAGACTTGCGAAAAGAGGTTATACAGGCATGACAAAACAAGAAGCATGGGCGATATTCGGCTTGGAAGAAGGGGCGAATCGTCAGATGATTGAATCCCGTTATGCAAGGCTCATTAAAGGTTACCATCGTTCTGATCCAGAGAAAATGGCAGAGATCAATGAAGCGTATCGCATTTTAACGGATAGCGAGAGACAAGTTGTCATCAGCCCTCGTATGCAAAAGGAAGTAGCTGGAAAGTCATTGTACCAATGGAAGAACATCGTCCATTATGGTACAAAGCCTTTTTTAGTAGGTCTTGCCATCCTTGCACTGGTGGTTGCTATTATTTATTCAGTCGTGACGAATGAAGATCCAGATTTCACTTTGGTAGCTATGGGACGTTTTTATAACCGTGAATCAAGCATCTTAGAGGACCAAGATAGCCTTTATACCGTTAATGACTTCTTAGAAGAGCACATGGAGTTGCAAAATCCTATGGTTGATGTATTGACCATAGGTAGTGATGAAGATCCTCAGATGGAAGTCGCCAATGTCACGAAGCGTGTACTCTATGCTGGTGGTATGGCACCATCTGACATTATGCTCTTTGATCAGGCAAACTTCGATAGTATGGAAGCAGAAGGTATCCTAATCGATTTAGAAGATTTCTATCTCGCGTTAAAATCTAAATACAGTGAAGAAGAACTTTCAATATTCACACCAGTCTATGGACGAATTGCCTTGACTGATGAAGAAAGAGAGATTAGAGACGCTACTAGAGCGACTAGCGAAGACGATGTGCCGGAGAGTACGGATCTATATGGTGATGATGCGGACTTCTTATCTGACGAGCTCTACATGATTGGACTTGATGTAAGTGAAACACAATTGTTTAATGGACTTAGCCTATTAGGTTCAGAGCAGATCTTGTCCATTAACTTACATCTTGAGGATACGTCTCTAGCATTTGAGTTTATTGAAAGATTAATTGAAGAACAAGATAAGATTTTAGACTTGTCACCAGGAATACTCACGCCGTCTGAAGAGACAGATTCTACTGCATCTTCAAACTAAGTATAGGCAATTGCAAGTTTTTTACTATGTTTTCATCAGTATTGTTGTGCTAGCGTTTACTTGATGCTAAATCATATAATCTGATACAATTACCGAGAGAAGCCGTAAGGGAGATATTTGTCCGCGATGGATTATTTAGAAGGAGCACTACTCGGTCCGGTCTGGAGTGACACGGATTACGAGAATAGAAGTCATAAAGGAGCCGCGCTATTATTGAGTTTAGCGTTCTGGCTTGGCTTTTTGTACTTGCTTCTACAATTTTATCAAGATGCTTTATCCCCCGTATTGCAGACACCATCCATTTGGATGCTTGCTACCATCGTAGCAATTCTGCTATCTCCGATTCTTAGCTACTACTATTACAATCTGCCTTTGGTGTTTCGCTTCATTGTTTTGCTCTTTCACGCAGCAAAATATGTTGCAGCTGTGTGCCTTATTTATAGCATCGTGTTACCATTGATATCTTTGAACGTAGATACATTGATACCCGATCTCTTGCTCTGGATGGACAATACAGTTGGAACATTTGTTGAACGTAACACTGAAGTATATGAGTTATTCGGTTTACTAGTCAGTGGTATCGTGCTGGTTTTACTCGGCGCTTTATCTTTGATTTTAAGCTTGCTTGCTATAGCTTTAGCGCCGATACTGTATGTGCAGCTTGTGAAGTATACTCAGCGTCTTTTTGATATACTATTCTTAGCATTG
>CAYXVJ010000285.1:0-217 GCA_964468675.1 uncultured Oscillospiraceae bacterium | reverse complement strand
AAGCAGAGTGATAGTAAGAATAATCTGATTCATGCAAAGCACACATCAGATCAATCGAATAAGTAATTCAATGCAGAAGCTGCCATCTTATCGTCAAACGAGGATGGCAATTATTAAGTAAGAGGTATGGATATGGCACAAGCAGTGCGTAAGACGAAGATAGTATGTACAATAGGACCCGCAAGTCAAAAGCCAGAAGTGATGAGAAATTTAATGC
>CAYXVJ010000284.1:0-2152 GCA_964468675.1 uncultured Oscillospiraceae bacterium | reverse complement strand
CACTTAAATGGACGTATAGTAGATGTGAATGATGGACTTACAGGTGAAGGACCATTTACTCCAGAACGAACTGGTGGCTTACCAGCCCTTGCCTTAATAGAACTCTGCTTCTCAGGGAGCTATACTCAGCAAGAACTCTCTGATTTAGTGACTAAGAATGGTGGGATGCAACGCTATATTGGCACAAACGATATGCGGGTTGCCGAGCAGATGATTGATGCTGGAGATGAGACTGCTAAGTTAGTTGTAGAGGCTATGGCTTATCAGGTGAGTAAAGAGATTGGTGCGATGGCGGCTGTCTTGTCAGGGTGTGTAGATGGAATCGTGCTAACTGGTGGACTTGCATACTCAGAGCACTTTACAGGCTTGATTAGAGCGCGTGTGAGCGGTTTTGGACCTGTACAAGTGTATCCTGGTGAAGGTGAGATGGTGGCACTGAAGAATGGTGTGCTTCGGGTGATGCGAGGTGAAGAAAAAGCGAAGGTTTATGGACGGTGACGTCTAAGCGTATTTGTTAGAATATCTTTTCTTCAAGTTGTATTCTTATGTGAATTTGAAATAACAGTCACAAAACTAGTGTAAATAGACATTATAAGTTTACTTGTGATTCGTCTGAGTTCAATGTCATAGATGAATATATTTGCTTTGTCATCCTATTAATTATTACAGTATATACAGTACTACATCAAGCACCTTGATGGCATGAAAAATATTATAGGGCTTATGAGATACCAGAGGTTGTACGAGCTATTACACTCGACAGCGAAAGTAGAAGCGTTTGGTATGTCTCAGGTCAATAGAGTTCCTCATCAAATGGTCAGCCAAGCAACTGGCATGTGCATCTTAACCGGTAGTTCGATAAAGTATTGACCTATCATATGAGCATCTAGTAGGTAAAGTACTTGCCCTCCTAAACATGGATAAATGGTCTTCAAAGTGCTTTTGTATGAGGTGGAATACTTCGTATCGGTCTTCTATGGTTGTAGACATATACTATATGTGATTCACATCAAATTCACTCATAAGAGCATAGGTTTTTAATGCGAGTATCGCTTTCATTGTCAATATGACAATGAAGTATGTCTAAAATCCCCTGTGAATATGAAAATTGTACTCATCAATATGAAAAGCTTACGATTGATGTGAATGTTTTATATGCCTATACTTTTATTGAGACACAGTTTGGCCGGCTGTAAAAAAAATATTATGATTCAAAAACCAATGGAGGATACCGTGAAGCGATTAATGATTAGGATAATGGCTGTAACTATCTGTTTAACTTTCTTCTTAAGTGCTTGTAATGGAGCTGATACTGAAGAGACGAAAACTGATAATGAGACGCTAGATACTGGAAGTGAAACGACTGTAGATGGACCTTTTGTCCCTTATGAAGATACTTTGGTCATTGAAGTACCTCTAAGTGATGGAGCCAATGTTTTCTACGTAGAAGGGGAAAGTGCGGAAAAGAACTTTGTAACTGATTTCTATACTGAAAAATTGAATATTGTTTGGCAAGCAAAATGGAACGTGGATTCTTCTCAAGCAGGAGAAAAGCTAAATGCCGCTATTGCTGGAAACGATTTGCCTGATATGTTTCAAGCATCACCTGAATTACAAGGACGTATGATAAAAGCAGGACAAATTCAACCTTTACAAGATGTATATGAGGAATTTGCATCAGATCGGTTGAGAGAAATTGCTGACTATCAAGAAGGTAGAGGATTTTTATCAGGGAAAGTCGGAGATGACATATACTCTATGCCAGTGGCTGGAGATTTTGCTAATAACGTTGCAATGTTGTTCATAAGAAAAGACTGGTTAGATCAATTGAAATTAGATGTACCAGAGACTTTTGATGAGCTTGTCGATGTAGCCAAAGCTTTCAGAGATGGAGATCCTGATGGAAATGGCGAGGATGATACAATTGCTTTTGCATTCGACAAAAACTTGGGACAGGATCGTGCGAGCATTAACGCTCTCACAAATCCACTAAATGCTTACAGCGCTATATGGATAGCGGATGGAAACGATGGTTTACATTATAGTAGTATTCAACCTGAGATGAGAGAAGCTCTCCTTTTTATTCAAGGACTGTATAGTGAAGGACTGTTAGATAGAGAGTTCGCGGTTAAAGACGGTGGTAAGGTTGCTG
>CAYXVJ010000283.1:0-2154 GCA_964468675.1 uncultured Oscillospiraceae bacterium | reverse complement strand
CTCAGTAGAGCGGACTACCCAAGAATCTCGTGGCTTTAGCCATGAGAGGTTCAAAATTACAGGTCTAATCTTTCTTGCCATCGGATTCGCTATCCATAAATTAAAGTGGTACTTCCTAATCTCTGGATACAATACCATGTCCAAAGAAAAACAAGAACAAGTTGATGTAAAGCTACTTGGAAAGCTCATCGATATATACGGCTACTCGAATGGAGCAGCCTATATTCTAGCTGGCATTCTAGATGAGCTAGGCCATGGCATGTTTATTATTCCTGTCGTGATCTTTACTTTGTTCTCTTCCCTATACCTGATGGCAAAGGGACGGCGATATACGAAAGTAGAATCTGCTTCCAAACAAGCAAATGTAGGTATAGCTATCGTACTCATCACTATATTATTTGTTGGTATAGTGATGTATCGTTCACTCCAGCTACCTGAGGTAACGATATTAGATGAAGGCATTAAAATCGATGGTATGTATGGCGATACATATCTCTTTGAATCCATAGAAGATCCCAGACTTATGGATGAATTACCAACAATAAAGATCCGGACCAATGGAGCAGCTTTAGGTTCACATTTAAAAGGGCATTTTACAACAGAAGAGTATGGACTTGTGAAATTACACGTAGATAAACAATACCCTCCTTTTATCTACATGGTCGCTAAAGGTAGAACCATTGTATTCAACACGGATGACGCAGCTGAGACAAAAAGAATCTTAGAAGAAATACAATCTCGAATTGAGTAGCCAATAAAAATCAGTCATCAAACAGAAGAGTATAAATCAACTCTTAATTACATATTTCTCATGGTAGATGAAATACAAGAGCTGTTGCGGCTCTTCACTTCGCAAGCACTGGCTCAATCATGTGCAACACGTGGCTCTGAACGCTGCACTGATGGCTCTATTCAGTTGCAATACGCACTTCATTGATAACGATAATTCGATCTATGCCTAATGCTACAAAATACAACAGTCTTGTATCCATCAGGCAGATGCGTCGATGTTAAAATAAAAACAGATTCGGTAAAACGCATACTTACTCTTCTTAATGGCATTGTCATTAGACTAGTAGCACTACGTGTTGAGGGCAACTGTTGTTGAATCATTGGACGTGAAGCGTTTTTAGTCTCATTTTCATTTTTAAGTTAACAGACCGGCTAGAACATCTAGGAGGAACAAAATGATCAAAGGTACAGAAATAGATTTTGTCGTACAAAATAGCTTGAAAGCTTTGGCACTGTATAAGGACATTTTCGAGATTGAAGTCGTAGAAGAGACCAACTATCCCGAAGGTAGTAATGAGGCCGTCTTCAACTTATATGGTACAAGATTTCATATGTTAGATGCCAATCCTGAGTATGGTTTAAAAGCACCAGATAAAGAACATCCCAACACCATTTGGTTTAATATTGCTGTTGAGAACATCGAAAAAACACATCAGACTGCTTTAGATTGCGGATGCACAGAGATCCAAGGCATCACTAAAATGATGAACAATTCAATTAGCAATTCTATCTTTCTAGACCCTTATGGCTATATGTGGATGCTACATGAAATCCATGATAGCTTAAGCTTTGAAGAAAGAATCAAGATCTTGGAAGAAGACATGCAATAAAATCACGTATTGGTGAAATTAAAAGCATGCTTGAGTTTAATGCCTTAGGTATGGAATGCTAAAGTCCATTCTAAATATTGGAAATAAGGGCCAATTGACGGATAGCTACCTGATCAGCATGGTCAGTGCAAATAAAACTTGTGCTACATAGTAGCATGAAAGATTACATGCTCTTAGTGCTTTGACTTCTTTAGGTCCAAATTGAATATAGGCTAAGAGTAGATCAGAGATCAAAAATAAAATGGCAGCGATTAGTAAGATCAATGTCAGCTTCGTAGAGTCAGCGATATAAGCCCCTGCGGCAAATCCAAGCATCAAGGATATAATCGCTGAATAAGCCCTTACTGGTAGCAACATGGCTCCAGGATCTGAGCGAGTGACTTTTTGTAAATACAGTACTAAAAGAAACACTAGGATGCTGACGATTAAATGCCAGCTAGTGATACGAGTTAATCTCGTGAGTAATATAATATAAGATATATGACCCAAGAGGCAAGATACTAAACCAGAAATGAAGAATGTCTTTTTCTTC
>CAYXVJ010000282.1:0-2162 GCA_964468675.1 uncultured Oscillospiraceae bacterium | reverse complement strand
ATGGATTTTATGAGTGGCTCTTTGGTGGTAATAAAGACTTAGATCAATTGCCACAGACGAGCAGTTTACAAAAAACCGTCGTAGCCCACTTAAGAGCAGGGGGCAAATTAGGTGAGGCAGCTGGTGTCAAGCCATTTATTAAAAGCATACAACGCTAAAGTTTTTGTTTAACGCTGTATGCTTTATCAGTACTTACTTGATCGAAGCTGTAGTCTATCTGTGTGAATATACGGCTTCTTTAATCTCTTTAAAATAGATTGGAATGTTCTCGATTGTTTCAATTGATTCATCCGCGAAGGTTTCGATGCTGATCAAGCCCTTGTACCCAGATTCAAAAATAGGATTTAGTATGTCTTTTAGTTCTACCATTGACTTTGGTATCAGTCTCTCTTTGTTTGCGATATGAATATGAGCGATTGGAGCCAATCGTTTTAACTCGTCCATCGATTCATTATTTTTGAACATGTGGTATAAGTCAGCTAAGAGTACGACATGCTTATGATTTAGATTCGTTAAGAACGCTTTGGCTTCCGCCAAGGTGTTTTGCATATTCGTCTCTCTTTTGTTTAGCGGCTCTAGTGCTATATTGACCTTATATTTAGCAGCACAGTCTCCCATAACAAGTAACAGCGAATGGAAACGTTCTAAAGCGCTACTATAGTCTAAAGGAGGATTAAAGCTTCGGGCCTTCCCACTTCCAAAGACCATGAGTTTAACTCCTAAGGTCGAGCAACGAGAAATCGTTTTTTCGATGTACGTGTGTAAAGCTTTTTTATCTAAATTTGGACTAAGCAGTTCAAAGTCAGATGTAAAGAATATATTGCTACAACGTATTGGTGTATCTAATTGCTTTAGCTTACGTTTTACCTCTTCAAATGCATCCTCTGATAAGCGTGAGATTTCACTTGCATTGATCTCAAGATAGTCAAAGCCGAGTTTGTCTATCGTCTCGATATTACTCAAATTACAACAATAGCCGATCTTCATGAATATAAACTCCTTAAATCCATTGTATAAATGCCTCTGTATCCTTCATGTATTGAATCGAAGGATATAAACTCGCCAGATGGAGACCATCTGATGTGTAAGTCCGTTCGTATATCACCTATTTTTGGTGTTGGTGAATAAAATGAGCCGATGATCGATTCCTCTCCGCTATGGGTATCGATTAGAAAGATGTCTCTAAATCCTGATGCTTTTGGA
The DNA here is from genome assembly GCA_964468675.1 of uncultured Oscillospiraceae bacterium. Classification (GTDB taxonomy): domain Bacteria; phylum Bacillota; class Clostridia; order Saccharofermentanales; family Fastidiosipilaceae; genus CAYXVJ01. The sequence goes on along the minus strand of CAYXVJ010000282.1, from coordinate 959 downwards.
TAAGCATCTCCAATGATGAAGCGGCCATCAGGTGATGTGCTACAGTGAATATCTTGGGTGATGAATCTAGGGGATATGCTTCTAGAAGCATCACTTAAGTCATCAATTTCATACAAGCCTGGTGCTCCTCCTGCATCTGAATAGATTAAGAGTGTTGAATCATCTTTCCAAAAGTAGTGCGATGCCATACCGTAGTTTCTCCAGACATAGACATTGCCTTCTAGATCGGATGAGCCGATTGCAGTTTTCCAAACTTGACCAGGCTCATTAAAGTAGCGTAAGAGAAAGACAAAACGACTGCCATTTGGATTAAACGTTATGTGATTAATGACTAACTTATTGTTTGTGATGCCTTCTGGTAGTGGAAACAGTTCATTTAAGCTTGCGTATGAAAATAAGAGTTTGGATCTACCAGTTTTAAGATCTAATAAGAAGACACCGTCGTCTTCAGGAGCATGAATCTCAAAATAGGGATCAAGGGTGTTGATGTATCCGTAGCCTGGACGAAAGTCAAAGACTCTGTTGAAGTTAATGGATAGTCCATAGCGCCCATCTTTAGTAACGCTAGCGATTGGTTTAGAATATATTTTTTCTATACCCGTTTCAATATCTAGAATAACAGATACATATTGCTTGTCTCTATAGTCGTTGTAGATGATCTCGCGTCCTAGATCTGGTTTATACCATTGAAGCATGGACCCTTGTTGGAAATTCCAGCTACGAGTAGAAGCTAGGCTTCTCATAGAGTGGTCTTCTAAGTCTATCAATTTTATGTTATTGATTTCATCAGCTAATGGCAGATGGTCCATCTGCTCTACACAATTTGTTAAGTGGTAGCGGCCATCTGGACTTAATGCTGGAACATCATAGTAGCCGAAAAAATAATGTTCATTCGTATTCTCAGGTGTGATCCTCTTGACAGGAAAGTTTGATTCGTAGTGTTTCATAACGCCTCCATA
>CAYXVJ010000281.1:0-2204 GCA_964468675.1 uncultured Oscillospiraceae bacterium | reverse complement strand
AGGCCACTTTCTTGGCCTTTTCTGAGTTCCTTACGAAGGGCATCACTGGTGGGACGACGAATAGAGATCTTATCCAGCTGCTTAATATTGTGTGCCATGTTCAAGTTCTCCCAAAGTAAGATGGCAACAAAACTAGGATTATCTCTCAAGAAATCAAAGTACATACCAACTATCTGCTCTACTAGCCTCACACCATGGTAATCCTCATTGATGACTTTTGCTTCTGCATCTGCCATGCGTTGGTACACTGTTTTTAGAACAGCTTCATATAGTTGTTCCTTATCGCCATAGTATTCGTAGATCATGCGCTTATTTATTCTTGCAGCATCAGCGATATCATTTACCCTTGCGCCAAAAAAGCCTTTCCTAGCAAAATGATCCTCTGCAGCATTCAATATATCCAATCTACTTTGCTCCGCATTGTATTTTCTCTTCGGAGTCCTTGTCGACATTGTATCCACCATCTCTCTACTTATATCCATCACTTTAAACTGACTTAACTATACTGAACTATGCGTCTAGAATCAAATCAATACGCTGATGAACACGCAATTTTCGCCTTATAAATTATCTTTTTTCTCTACCTATTTTGCAGCATTCACTTCCTATGCAAAATTTACTTGTAATGCCTTGATACCAGTGTTTAACAGTTGGTACCGCCCCCTATAAATGTTATACTTTCAGTGACCCTAATGCATAGGTATTTCACATAGAAATGAGCAGCAGACGATGACAGATATCAACATCTTATTGGCATGTCCATACAACAGTGCAAGTGAGACTTTTCTCACTAAAGAAAACTTAGATCTCCTGAGATCTATTGGCACCATCCATCGCCCCATCGGAGCAAATCCCTTTAATGAAGATGAACTGACACATACCATTCGAGATATGGACGTCATCGTAACAACTTGGGGGCAAATACCATTTACGAAAAAAGTCTTGAGTAATGCCAATCGCCTGAAATTTATTGCGCACACCGCTGGAACCGTTGCACCCTTCTACACCAAGGACGCTATAGATCGTGGTATCCGTGTTTCTAGCGGCAATGACGTATTTGCCGAATCTGTAGCCGAAGCAGTCCTTGCCTATATGTTTTCTTCTTTAAGAGACATCCCACACCACGACAGGCAATTGAAAGCAGGCCATTGGCGTGGTGAACTAGATAACCGAGGTCTGTTCGGTAAAACAATTGGCCTTGTAGGTTTCGGTACCATACCTCGCTTTTTAACAAATTTTATTAAACCCTTTCGTTGTAATGTATTAGCCTACGATCCATTCTGCCAAGATCAAGACTTTATGGATCACGGTGCTAAGCGTGAAACACTTGAGACAATCTTTAAAACTAGCGATATCGTCTCCATTCACCTACCATTAAAAGAAGATACCTTTGGCTTAATAGACTATGACCTACTGCAGTCCATGAAGTCAGGTAGCATCCTTATCAATACGGCTAGAGGCCAAGTCATCAAAGAAGTTGATTTAATCAAGATCTTAGAAGAAGGTCATATTAAAGCTGTGCTAGATGTTTTTGAGATTGAACCACTACCAATAGATTCACCATTAAGGAAACTGGATAACGCCATATTGATTCCTCATATGGCTGGCCCTACACTGGACAGACGTGAAGATGCCGCTCGTATTGTAATTGAAGACATCAAGCGCTTCCTAAACAATGAAACTCTATTACACGAGATCAAGCCTGAGAAAGCGGCCCATATGACCCGTTAGGCATCCAATCTTTACTACTTTAAACATAAAAGGCACTTCAACGATTCAACTGCTGTAGTGCCTTTTATTTATGTCATTTGCTATTTCATATTTTTTAAGGCCTAGGTATTGGTATCAAAGTTATGCTAACCCTTGATTGAGCCGATCATGACGCCTTGAACAAAGTAGCGTTGAGCGATCGGATAAATCAATAGTACAGGAAGCATGGTGACCACAATGACTGCATTCTTCACTCCCGCTGGAGTAAGGTTAGCTGTCTGTACCAAGGTAGATGTCATCTCAGAGCCTTCTAAAAGCATATCTTTTAGGACAATCTGTAATGGATATTTGGCTCTGTCTTGTAGATAAATCAATGGTAAGAAGAAAGAGTTCCAGTGACCCATAAAGTAGAACAAAGATATCGAGGCAAGTGATGCTTTAGATAGTGGTAGAACCATCTTTAAGAACAAGGTAAAATGACCAGCTCCATCAAT
>CAYXVJ010000280.1:0-2218 GCA_964468675.1 uncultured Oscillospiraceae bacterium | reverse complement strand
CTGCACTGGGCAGGTGATCAGGCTACTACATTTTCAGAGATGAGAAGTCAAGTTGTGGCAGGACTCTCTGCTGGTTTGTCAGGAGTACTATTCTGGGGATTTGATATCGGTGGCTTTACAGGTGATTTGCCATCAACAGATTTTTATTTAAAGTCTGCAGCTATGGGAACGTTTTCGCCTGTGATGCAGTTTCATTCAGAACCAAGAACTGGTCAATATGAGTACAGTGAGAGGAAAGATTGGATCAACGATAGGAGTCCATGGAATATAGCGCGTGTGAACAATGATCCGGCTGTTATCGATAAATATCGTTATCTCTCTAAGCTACGAATGGCGATGTTACCATATCTTTATAGTGAAGCGGATCACTGTACAAAAACAGGACGTCCTTTGATGTGTCATCTAGTCTATGATTTTAATGAGGACAAACAGGTTCTAAATATCGAAGATCAGTACATGTTAGGAAGAAGCTTGTTAGTCGCTCCTATTTTGGAAGCGGATATAGTTTCACGTGAAGTTTATCTACCAGAGGGTCAATGGTATTGTTTCTGGTCAGGAAAGATTTTTGAAGGTAATCGCAGATATGTTGTAGAGAGTGAAGTAGGGAAGATTCCTGTTTTTACATTGGATGAGAAAGTTTTAGCTAAACATCTCTATGAGTAGGCTTGTATCACAACGTTAGCTATGATCGCTTAACTCTTTGAAATTATTTTCAGACATCGTGAAAACAAAAGGAGGACCATCGCGTCCTCCTTTTGTGTATGACCGGTCTATATATTACTCCTGATCAGGCACTACTAAAACCTTAATCGATTCAGAACCCATCTGTACTTGAATCGCTTCATCTAATTGATCTAGAGGATAGCGGTGTGTAATCAAGGGCTCAATTTGGATTTTGCCGCTTTCTAGTAGATTAACAGCTCTTTGGTGCGTATCAGGATTAATGAAGGATCCTTTAATGCTAAGCTCCTTCTTATAGACATCAAATAGAGGTAGATCGAAGGTAGCATCGACAGATGGAACACTAAACATCAGGAGGGTTGCGCCTTTAGCGCAGGCATCAAATGCTTGTCTTGTGGCGGCTTTATTGCCTGCACATTCAATGACAACATCCGCACCATCTTTGCTTGTTAGTTCTTTCATACGTTTGATGAGATCTTCTTGGATGGGATCAATACAAGCGTCTGCTCCTAAGTTCATTGCAATTTCGCGACGTAGTGCTACAGGTTCGCTTAAGAATACTTTAGAGGCTCCACTCAGCTTTGCCAGTTGCAACATCATTAAACCAATGGTTCCACCACCAATTACAAGTACTGTATCACCCGCTTTGATATTGGCTAGATCAATGCCGTGTATACAACAAGCAAGTGGCTCAGCCATAGCGCCTAATTCTAAGGATAAGGATTTGTTTAGTAAGAAAGCTTGAGAGGCGGGTACCACACTGTGTGTAGCAAAGCCACCATCTTGAGTGACGCCTATTGCTCGCATGTGCTCACAGAGCTGCTTTTTACCATCTCTACAGTAACTGCAAACACCACAATAGATGTTAGGATCTATTGTCACGTGATCGCCCACCTGAAAGGCAGTAACACCATCACCTACAGCTTCTACTACACCTGCATACTCATGGCCTAAAACGACTGGAGGCGTAACAGTAGCAGAACCTGGCTCACCATAGTAAATATGTACATCTGTCCCACAAACACCACAGGCAGCATTTTGAATTAAAAGCTCACCTGGTTTTGGGACTGGTGTGTTGCATGTCTCTAGGCTAAAGCTTTCTTTAGCTGTAAATAGCATTTTCTTCATGACAATACCTTCTTCAAATCAATTTTCAAGTGATCGATCAATCGACTCTTAAGAGCATGAAGACCTGGCACTTACTGTAATTTATATTGTGTTTAGTATAGCGTAAAATAGATCGATCGAGTACTAATTGAGAAGATAAAATGGACGTTAATGTACACGATTCGGTATATGCTTTTACATAAGAGCTTGAATCGTTTTATGTAAACAAATATACTTGTATTAGATGAAAAAATACAAGGTATTTTTGTAGGGCGCGGTTGCACTTCGGTGGGATTGCGCTTAGTTTTTTATTTTGAGCACCGATACTAATGACCTGGAGTGATTGAGGGTGCTTTTCATAGTGGATAACTGTGTATGGAGCAGTTGATTATATTCTATTTTAAGTATTAGAGAGAATTTTTGTAAATAG
>CAYXVJ010000279.1:0-2232 GCA_964468675.1 uncultured Oscillospiraceae bacterium | reverse complement strand
GTTGTCAGGTAGAAGTTAAGTCTATCAAGCGATGCGGGTAACAGGCAGTGGAGACCCAACAGTTGCCGTAGAAGATACACTGCCTGGTAAATTACCACAACGCAAAATCACGACAACTGCAGCTGCAGGCTATAGTTCATATGGTAATCAAATTGGGTTGGCAACAGGTCATGTCAAAGAGCTCTATCACGAAGGTTATCTGGCCAAACGTATGGAAGTTGGCGCTGTAGTCGCTTCTAGTCCAGCTTCAGAAGTCATTCGGCATGTACCAAGTGCAGGAGATCTGGTCATCTTATTGGGTGGCCGAACGGGTAGAGATGGTGTCGGCGGCGCCACAGGATCTTCTAAGAAACACGATGAAAGTTCATTGGAGAAATCAGGCTCTCAAGTACAAAAGGGCAATCCTTTGACAGAAAGAAACCTCCAGCGCTTCTTTAGAAATCCAGAGGCTTCACGCATGATCTTGCGCTGTAATGACTTTGGAGCAGGCGGTGTTGCGGTTGCTATAGGAGAGTTAGCAGATGGCGTCAAGATTGATTTGGACCGTGTGCTTAAAAAATATGAAGGTTTGGACGGTACAGAAATAGCCATATCTGAATCACAAGAACGTATGGCTTGTGTCATTCGTAAAGAAGACAAAGACCGCTTTATCTATTTGGCTGCTAAAGAGAATTTAGAGGCAACTGAAGTTGCATCGATCACCTTGGAGCCCAAAATGGTGATGCTCTGGCAAGGTGATGTAATCGTTGACCTAGACCGCTCCTTCTTAGACTTGAATGGCGCTGTTCAGACGGCCAAAGCAAAATTAAACCTTGTTGATTTTGAAACTAGAGGGGATAAAGACAAATCGCTTGAATTGTCTTTTACCAAGCGTTTAGAAGATCGTTTGAAGCAACTTGAGTTTGCATCTCAAAAAGGTTTAGTAGAACGATTTGATGCAACGGTAGGAAGAAATACTGTCTTATGTCCACAAGGTGGCAGGCGTCAGCTTACACCAGAAGAGGGTATGGCAGCTAGGATTCCTGTGACGACAGGGAAGACTGACTTAGCAACGGTAATGGCTTTTGGTTTTGATCCCAAACTATCAGCTTGGAGCCCGTACCACGGGGCATACTATGCTGTATTAGAATCGATCAGTAAACTTGTTGCGATGGGTGTGTCGCCAGCTAAAATCAGGCTTAGTTTCCAAGAGTATTTCCCAACAACTTCAAGCCCTGAAAAGTGGGGTTTGCCGCTTGCAGCTCTCTTAGGTGGCTTGGACGCGCAATTAGATTTTAAGGCGCCTTCCATAGGTGGTAAAGATAGCATGTCTGGTACATTTGAAGACTTAGATGTACCGTCAACACTCATATCATTTGCGATCGGCACAAGCCTTAGTAGTGACATTCACTCTGCAACGCTCTTTCATGAGGGGCGTGACTTGTATTACATCCCGGTTCCGAAAAATGAATTGGGTTTGGTAGATGCTAAGCTATGGAATACAGTACTTAGGTCTGTCCATCGCCTGATGCAAGATGCTTATATAGGTGCAGCTGCTAGTGGCAAGCGCCAAGGTATTGCAGCAACTGTTACTCAAATGTGCTTTGGTGAAGACTTAGGTTTCTCATTTGATAGCAATTTAACTGTAGATGAGTGTTTTGAACCAGCCATTGCTAGCCTCATTTTAGAAGTGATACCTGGCAAGGACGAAGATAAGACGATAGCAAAACTAGAATCCATTGGAGCGATTCGCCTTGGCCGTACAAGTTCCGTACCCATTTTCACGTGGCAAGACGAGTCGATCGAGTCATCTGTTCTTTTAGCTGCTTGGGAGAGTCCTTTGGAGTCTGTATTCAAAACAACTTCAGGGGTTAAGCTAAAAGAAGAATGGCTACCCAATCTAGCATACGATAAGAGAAATGAAGCAAAGCCTAAAGTCATTTTAGATAAACCCAAAGTACTCATACCAGTATTCCCAGGCACCAATTGTGACTATGATAGCGAGGCTGCATGGCGGGAAGCTGGTGCAAACGTAGAGTTCTTAACGTTTAGGAATCAGACAGCTGAGGATTTGAATCAGTCCTTGGCAGAGTTAGAGCTCGCCATTGATGACTGTAACATCTTGATGTTAGCAGGAGGATTTTCAGCAGGTGATGAGCCGGATGGTTCGGCAAAGTTTATTGCTACAATATTTAGAAACAATAACATTAAACGTGCTGTCGAACGCCTCATGGATGAGCGCGATGGCTTAAT
>CAYXVJ010000278.1:0-2300 GCA_964468675.1 uncultured Oscillospiraceae bacterium | reverse complement strand
GTAACCAGATCGTTCTTCTTTGTTTTTCATTTTAGTTTTCGTGATAAAAGTTATACCTTTATCGTCATCTGCTTTGAATCTTAGTTTTCTAGCAAGGTTTGTTCTAGACCATTCAATTAAGAACAAGGTAATGAGGATTGATAGAAAGATGGCTTTACCATTCGTTTGGCTTAAGTTTTCTTTATACTCGTCAATGATCCAGTGTCTTACAATGAATCGATTCATTAGATTGGCGGTGATATAAGAAGGGAGTAGAGAGGCGACAAATAATGTCAATCCTTCTAAACGCAGGATATGCCTGAGTTCTGACTTGCTTAAGCCCAATTGCATCAAAAGCCGATAGCCAGCACGATTCGATTGCCAAGACAAACGTACTTGCATACGCATGCTGAGGACCATAACAATCAGGACTGACACGAAGAGGGATGCCGAAGCAAAGATTAAAAGATCTGTAGTGGCTTCTAGTCCACCTCGTCTGAAAAATGAGAAGTATGTCTCACGTCTCATTGGGATCGATAAGCTTAGCATTAAAGTGATGTATAAAGAACTTAAACCTAGAGTAAGTAAGGTCATTTGGGCTAAAGAGTACCAATAGCGTGCAATAAGGAAGTGATTGACTAGACCAAAAGGATTACGTATAGGAGGTAATTTATAGCGCCAAGAAGTCTTCATAAGATTAGCCCCGTATCGTCATCTTCGACCAAGCGGCCACCATCTAATCTGACAAAACGTTTAGCGGTTGCTGCAATGTTTGGGTCATGGGTGACCAGTAAGGTTGTTAATCCTTGTTCTTTCGTGAAGTAGTGGAGGAGGGATATAATCTCACCTGCTACTTGCAGATCAAGGTTACCACTAGGTTCATCGGCTAATAGGATTCTAGGTCTAGTCGATAAGGCTCTAGCGATGGCTACTCTTTGTTTTTCACCACCAGATAGCTGTCTTGGGTAGCGATCTTGAAGTGTTGTAAGATTCAAACGCTCTAAGAGAAAATCTAAATACTTCACATCCATATCCTGATGGTCTAAGACCAGGGGCAAACGGATGTTATCCACTACATTTAAATAGTCGATTAATCTGAAGTCTTGGAATACCTGGCCCATCATGCGGCGGCGGATTTCTGCTCGCTGCTGTTCTGATAAAGACCAAAGCATCTCACCACCAATCTTAACGCTCCCTACAGATGGTGAGATGAGACCTGAACAAATGCCAAGTAAGCTTGATTTACCGCTACCGGAACGTCCTACAATGCTTACGAACTCGCCCTCTTCTATAGAGAGGTTGATATTCTCTAGTGCATGGATGGATTTTCCATGGTACAAATAGTATTTTGAGATTTGCTTTATTTCAATATAGGCCACAAATGCGCTCCTTTATTTGCTTAGTCTTGATGGTATCGGCTTAATGAAGATGATGTAAAAACGCATGCCACCACCAGCTCTATTCTCTGCGTAGATCTCAGCTTCATTCTTATTTAGAATCATGCGGGAGAGGGATAAGCCAATACCGATTGAGTCGGGGTTGAGCTCTGTTTTCTTGCCGTAGAAGCGTTCGAACAATCTACCTAATTCTTTAGGATCAACGCCTTCACCGTCATCTGTGATGTCAATTTGGACGGTTAAAGGTGTCTCAAAGCAATTCACTTTGATCTCGCCACCGCTAGAGGTATGTTCTAAAGCGTTTTTGATTACGTTGGAGATGGCCTCAGCCACCCAATTTCGATCATGGGGGATTTGAATCCGTTGTGGGCAACGCACTTCTAAATGTTTTCTTTCTGTGGCAGCCCGTGCCCAAAATGGATCGACAGCTAAAGCTAAGGTCTCTCTCATTTCTTGTTGTTGTAGGTCCATCTCTACCGTATCTGCATCAAGCCTTGCCATTGTCATCAAGTCTTGGATGAGCCAATCCATGCGTTCAATTTGCTTTGCTTGAGCATGTATAAATTGTTCTCGATCCGCTTCGTCGATCTTTGTGCCACGGCTAAGTAAATCGTTATATAGCCGAAGTGATGCTAGAGGTGTCTTTAGTTGATGAGAGATGTCACTTAAATAATCTTTTAAGCGAAACTTCTCTTCCTTTTGATGTGCGATCGCAAATCGCGCCTTTGCTCCTAAGTCTTGTACAGCTGCCTGTAAGCTTGCTGTCTCACCTGAATGATCTAGTGGTAAGAGACTGTCATCTACACCTGGGGGGCGGTCGAGTGAGTATCTAGCAGCATTGGTTGCATGCCTTATGTCTTTAAATAATCTTGCTAAGACAATCAAGACAATAACTAAGGTTGCAATACTTAAAACAAGGACGGG
>CAYXVJ010000277.1:0-2316 GCA_964468675.1 uncultured Oscillospiraceae bacterium | reverse complement strand
GCCATCAGTTGGACGAACAGATGCTTGATCTATTGCAGAAATATTAAAAAAGATAACAGTTTTGGAGGTTATAGTATGAGTAAAGTAATTAATGGTGTCAGCATTCCCAACATGCCTTGGGAAGAGAAGCCTGAGGGCTTGGACTATGATGTCGTATGGCGTTATAGTGAGAATCCTGTGATTGGTCGTCACGAGATCCCGTCTTCGAACTCAATCTTTAATAGTGCAGTGATTCCGTACAAGGGTAAATTTGCAGGCGTGTTCCGTTGTGATAACCGAGCACGTGAGATGGATATTTACCGCGGCTTTAGTGACGACGGTGTGAACTGGACGATTGACCATGATCCAATTGTGTTTGAAGGTGCTGATCCAGAAATTCTAGAGAAGGCATACCGCTATGATCCACGTGTTGTCGAGATCGATGGTCGCTATTACATCACCTGGTGTAATGGTTACCATGGACCTACAATTGGTGTGGGGTATACCGATGACTTTGAAACCTTCCATCAATTGGAGAATGCGTTCTTACCGTATAACCGAAATGGTGTCTTATTCCCACGTAAGATTAACGGTAAATATGTGATGTTGAGCCGTCCGTCTGATACGGGGCATACGCCATTTGGTGATATCTTTATTAGTCAGAGTCCAGATATGGTCTATTGGGGTGAGCATCGTCATGTGATGGGTACAGCAGGTGGCTGGCAGTCAACGAAGATTGGTGCAGGTCCTATCCCGATCGAGACCGATGAGGGCTGGTTGATGATATACCATGGTGTTTTGACAAGCTGTAATGGCTTTGTCTACGCCTTTGGTGCAGCGCTATTGGATATCGATGAGCCATGGAAGGTGCTGTATAGATCAAAGGACTATCTCTTGACGCCTCAAGTCGACTATGAGCTTGCAGGTGATGTGCCGAACGTTGCCTTCCCATGTGCAGCTCTGACGGATCAGGATACAGGTCGCATCGCAATCTACTATGGTTGTGCGGATAGCGTGACGGGTATTGCATTTTCTACTGTACAAGATATCCTTGAATGGTTAAAGACACATAGTATGTAATTGATGGAGGCATCTGATGACAAATCAAAAATCGTTTCGAGAACGCATGCAAGAGAAGTATTTGGAGACACTTGCTAAGCCCATTCAAAAGGAATTCCTTGGCCATATGCTCCCTTTTTGGCTCTCACTATCGAATAGTGGGGTGGAAGAGGGTAGTATTTTGGGCACTGCAGGGCTGCTTGATAACGAGTTGAAACTACATCTGGATGCCCCTAGAAGTTTAGTCTTCGTAAGCCGGATGCTCTGGACATACGCTGAGATCGTGTTGTCTGGTGTATCAGAAGAGGCCTTGGAGGCGGGATGGCGCGAGTATGAAGTCTTGCAAAAGCAATTTCGTGATCCTGTTGATGGAGGTTACTTCTGGTCAGTCTATCCAGATGGGCGAGTGGAGACGGATACAAAGCTGGTATATGGACACAGCTTTACGATTTATGCTTTGGCTGCATGGTACCGTGCGACAGGAGATCGCACGGTGCTTAGCCAAGTGAAAAAATTGTTCGCCCAGATCGAAGGTCTGATGCGCCTAGAGCTTGGTGATGTCTCAGTATATGGAGAAAACTATAGCAAAGATTTTCAGGTAATCGATAACGATATTCTGTCAACACACGGAGACAATGCTCAAATCACCATGAATACTGTCCTGCACATGATTGAAGCGTATACAGGCGTGTATCAAGCATGGCCAGATCCTAAAGTAAGAAATAAACTTTTTGATTTACTTGCTTTCTATACAGAACGCATCTTTGACGATGAGAACGACAAGTTACATGTCTTCTTAGACTACGACCTGCATCCGACAAGTGATGTCTGGTCTTTAGGTCATGACATCGAAGCAGCTTGGTTAGTCGAGTTTGCAGTGGATATCTTAAGCCAGCAACCAACTGCTTATCCGGGCGAAGAGACTTTGATGGACGAGATAAGATCCATCAGTAGGAGACTAGAAGATTCTGTCTTGGCTGTCGCTCTAGAAGAAGTTGTGCTAGAAAACGGCTCAATTTCTTTGTGTCATATCAATGAGACTGCAGATGGCGAAAAAGACCGTACACGTATCTGGTGGGTTCAGGCAGAAGCGCTTTGTGCACTGGTTAATGCTGGCGTAAAAAGGGAAGATGAGCGCTTCTTTGAACTAGCAGGGAAGATTTGGAAGTATGTTGATACTTATATGATCGATACGAGACCTGGATCTGAGTGGCATGCAGAGCTAGATGTGAATAATAACACCCTTGGTAAACCGCCCGTGGATCCATGGAAAGCTTT
>CAYXVJ010000276.1:1123-2320 GCA_964468675.1 uncultured Oscillospiraceae bacterium | reverse complement strand
AGCAGGAGAAGCAGTAGCCTTGGCTCATGAGAATAAAAGCTCAGTAGGTGAGATAGATGTAAGCGTGCTACAAGAACGCTTAAAGACGAACGGTGCTGTCCTCTAGGGGCAATGTTAAATTTATGAAGTGGCAATTGGCAGTGTCAGTTGCCACTTTATTATAAAGTGAATAATAATTCAAGGGAGATATTAAGGGAGATACTAGATGAAGACACTAAGATTTGATGCTGCGGTAATCGGTGGCGGTTTAGGTGGCGTTGCGGCAAGTTTAGCCATGCTAGAAGACGGACTCACTGTATTTATGTCAGAAGAGTACGATTGGCTTGGTGGTCAGGTGAGTACCCAAGGCGTACCGCCCGATGAGAATAGAGAGATTGAGACTGTTTCTGGTACGAAACGTTATTTAGCATGGCGTAATAAAGTACGAGATTACTATAGACGAAATTATCCTTTAACCGAGGACGCTAAGAACGATCCGAAACTAAATCCTGGTGGTGGCTCTGTATCTGCTTTATGCCATGAACCCAAAGTGGCAGCTGCGGTCTTTGATGAGATGGTGGCGCCTTATGTATCTACAGGTCAACTTGTCTTGATGCGTAATACAGTAGCTGTGTCAGCGGATGTTGAAGGACGAGAGATCAAGTCTGTTGTAGTTGAAAATAGTGCGGGACAATATAAGATTGAAGCACCTTTTATTTTGGATGCAACAGAATTAGGTGACCTATTACCTCTCTCTGGCACTGAGTATGTTACTGGTGCAGAAGCTAAATCGGATACTGGTGAAGACCATGCAGTAGATGTAGCAGACCCGATGGATATGCAAGCGGTGACCTGGTGCTTTGCGATGGCAAAAGGTAAAGAAGGCTCGAACCACGTGATTGAAAAGCCTCAAGATTACGATCACTATAAGCAACACTTAAGTGATTTTTGGCCAGGAACACAGCTACAGTGGGGCTATACGCATCCGATTACTTTAGAAACTGTGCTGGGTAGTATTGATCCAGGAACCAAAGAAAGAGACTTGTGGTTATACCGTAAGATCTTTACTCGTGACCACTATCCAGAGGATTTGGATGTTGACGAAGTGACGCTTGTTAACTGGCCGCAAAACGACTATTGGATGGGGCCGATAATCGAGGTCTCAGAAGAGGAACGTCAGAAACATATTGAGCAGGCAAAGAGCATTTCGCTTTGCTG
>CAYXVJ010000276.1:0-1113 GCA_964468675.1 uncultured Oscillospiraceae bacterium | reverse complement strand
TCACCTGAATGAATCACGAGAGATCTCTCTCTGCTGGTTCTACTGGCTACAAACTGAAGCACCTCGTGAAGATGGTGGATTTGGTTATCCTGAACTGTATTTAAGACCAGATAGTATGGGTACAGAAGATGGCTTTGCGAAAGCGCCTTATATTCGTGAGTCACGCAGGATTAAAGCCTTATATACCGTCACAGAAGGCGATGTAGGCTATGACATGCGATTACGCCTACTGGGAGATGATGCTACTGTTGAAGCCAAGCAATATGAAGATAGTGTAGGCATCGGCTACTATAGGATTGACTTACATCCGTCTTGTTCTGGACGTAATTATATTGATATCCAGTCTTTGCCGTTCCAGATTCCACTAAGGTCCTTAATCCCTTATGATAGGGATAACCTTTTGGCAGCAAATAAAAATATCGGTACAACGCATATTACGAATGGTTGCTACCGCTTGCATCCTGTTGAATGGAATATTGGTGAATCTTCAGGACATGTGGCGTCGTTTTGTTTGAAGAATAAATGTAAACCAGCAGATATCGTATCTGACGATGCACTGTTGGAAGCATTCCAAGCTGAACTTAAGGGTAATGGTATACCGCTGGAGTGGCCAAAAGAGATGCGTGCAGGCTTGTAGGTAGATCTCAGTATACAGCTTAATAAACGAACAAATGTAAAAGGCAGCTGAAGGTGGCTGCCTTTTGTCTGTCTGGAGAGTTTGAGTATAGATATGTGGTGGAGCCCCCTTATGGTTATTACTAGAGACCAGTTTTGTCCTTAGTGAAATAAAGTTTTACCTGGCGTCTTTAGCAATGAATTAGCTTCTTTTGATGTGGTGACCACCCTTTACGGTCTATAGTACGCCAGAGTAAAAAACTCTTTCAAACATTTTTGAGGACTGTAGGTTAGAGCAGTTCTTTGAGGTCGGCTAAAGTACTGAAACACTGATGTTTTGCTAGAGTGTACCCCCCTTCTGGTTATAGGTAGGTGCACTAATGCTTATGTACTTAAGGTACCACCCTTTACGGACTATAGGTAGACACAGTTACTTTAGTAAAAAAGGAGTTCTTTTTAGCATGAAATGAGGTGATGTGATTTGAATGTGTAGTAGTT
>CAYXVJ010000275.1:0-2321 GCA_964468675.1 uncultured Oscillospiraceae bacterium | reverse complement strand
TTGGTAAGTTGATGGCAAAAGTTACGAGTGAGATTAAAAATACTAGAAGTGCAGGAAAGAGGATAGGGCGCCATCTTAGCCAAATCGCTTTCATGTCATCAATCATTAATGTTCGGACCATCTGAATACCTCCCTGAATATACCGTCAATACTCTTGTCGTACTGGGCTCTAAGTGTTTCTGCTTCTCCAGCAAGGAGCATCTTACCTTGGTCTAAAAAAACGACCTCATCTAGTAAGCGTTCAATGTCTTGAATCAAGTGGGTGGAGATGAGCATTAATGAATCGTTGCTGTAGCCTTCAATTAAGGCATCTAAGACGACTTCTCGTGATGCTGGATCTACACCGCTGATGGGCTCATCTAAGAGGTATATTTTTGCATCTCTGCCCATGACCAAGACGATTTGTAATTTCTCACGCATGCCTTTACTCATCTCTTCAATGCGTTGCATTTCTTCTAGTTTGAAGTGAGTTAAGAGTGATCTTGCCTTCTCCATGTTGAAATCTTCGAAGTACCGGTCGAAATAGTACATGGCGTCTAAAGCCGTCCATCTTTTGTTCAAATAGGATAAATCTGGCAAGTATGAAATCAATGCTTTTGATTTTGGACCAGGGTTTAAGCCTTCAATTTTAACTGTACCATCGTATTCGCTAAGTAGTCCTGCTAGTATCTTCAAGAGTGTCGTTTTACCGCTGCCATTAGGTCCTAGGAGGCCTACGATGCGTCCTGGTTGAAGTTTCATTGTGAGTTGGTCTAAGGCCTTAAATTGACCGTATTGGTGGCTTAAACCTTCGATGTCTAATAGGTAGTTATTATTATTGTTTGGGCTTTTCATCTAACACCTCCATTGCTAATGTGAGCTCTTGTATAAGATAGGATCTATCTAGTCCCAATTGCTTTGCTTCAGTCACAAAACCAGATATGAGCTCTTTTGCTAATGCTTGCCTCGTTCTTACGATCAATTGTTCATCCTCCGTTATATAGCGGCCTTGTGTACGCTGGCTGATGGCTAAGCCTTCGCGCTCTAGTTCTGTTAAAGCGCGTTGTACGGTATTGGGATTTACTCCGTATCGAACAGCTAAGTCTCTTACGCTATCGATTCTAGCGCCAGGCTCCCACTCTTGGCTTGCAATTAAGCGACGCCAGGTCGAAGCCAGTTGTAAATATATGGGCGAGCTGTGATCAAAGTTCATCTCTTCATCACTCCTTCCTGACTGTGCCACTGTACTAAGTGGTTAATACACTAATACAGTAAAACAAGAGAAGTATTTTGTCAAGCATGAAAAGACCCCATCTGCTCATTCGTAACAAATGTGCGGATAGGGTCTTTGATCTTAGATTAAAAATCTTGTGTTTAAGACGGATGCGAAAGATGGATATTAGTCGTCGCCGCTACCCATTTGAGAGATGACATCTTCAGTACTCACTTCATCTGTATCTCTACCCAATGCTGTTTGAATTTCTTTTAGCCTCTTGTTATCCAAGTCAAAGAGGAAGCGGAAGTTTAAGAAGGCTAGCAAACAACCGATAGCAGGTAAGAGCATGGCCATGTTTTTGATTTGATTTCCGTACTCAACGCTGTAAGTGGATGGATCGTTCATGATGAGGCCAGGAATCAAGGCTGCGATGAGCCAAGGTACCATGGATTGGCTAACACCTTGAGCAAGTTTACGCACGAGAGAATAGGTTGCATAGATGGAACCTTCTTCGCGTCTACCAGTCTTATATTCTGCGGCATCAACGCCGTCAGATACAAGAGCCCAACTGATGGTACCGTATGCTGCCATAAAGACACTTGCAACGGTCATAACGCCAACGAAGACGTATGGGTTATCCACTTTGATAAAGGCGAGCAGAGCATATACGACTGCTGCGGCCAAAAATGGCCAGGACGATAGATTCTTCTTACCGAACTTGCGCACAAGTGGTGTTACAAAAGGTGCGATGAGTAGGGTAGGTAGTAAGTAGGTGATGACGGAGAGTGAAGATAAGCGGCCATCACCAAAGTACATTTGATACACAAGAGGAACCATAGTACCTGTTGTTAGGATGAATGTTAATTGGATGAATGCACCTAATGAGATCGATAGCAAGCTACGGTTGGTTACAAAAGATTTAAGTGTCTTGAAGTAGTTATATTTCTCGGCCTTTTGTTGTGTATGCTTGATGCGCTCCGTTGTCATGAAGTAGAGCAATTGGAAGCATACCAAAGCGACGATGCCCATGACGAGTGCAATGCTCCACATCCTTCCACCTTGGAAGATGGAGCGAACATTGCCATCTACGATCTCTTCACGATAGGTCAATCTTGGAATGATCGCG
>CAYXVJ010000274.1:0-2333 GCA_964468675.1 uncultured Oscillospiraceae bacterium | reverse complement strand
GCTTGTATAAATCATATGCATTGGCATTGTTCTAGTGAGGTATGAGTAATGCTTGAAATGCTTTGTTGGTAGCAAAACTTTACTCATAGCTCCTGCATAGTAACTAAAAGATATTGTCAGTTCACCTGTGATTCATTTTTAGTATAAGCACTGGTGAACTCTTATTACTATTCAGATCTTAGGTTTAAGAAAACTAAAGCAAGGGATCGTCCATACAGCATTAACTAATCTACTGCCATCTTTAGATTCAGCTTGTTATGAGTGCAGAAAGATCGTGGCGGTTTTGAGTCCGAAATCAGTTGCTGTGGATGCAGATATACTTTTTTGCTGTGTATAACCCAGATTGTACTTGAAAACACTGCCCCAGAATGCACCAATGCCTTGTTTCAAACGTGGTGGCAACTTGTCTGTCTGTCCGTCCATAATACGAAGAATCTCGTCTGTGAAAACGGTCAGGAATGTCTTAACAGGTGGGATGCCAAACACATCATTACAGAAAATGATGTGCGACAGCAACTCCTCGTCTAGTGCCGCCTGCATGCATAGATCCCAGTAAGGACGATTCTGTGGGTTGGTCTGGAAATCCGTGAATCCAGTGTAATTATTAACGAATTCCTCCTCTATTTGGCTACGCTCCAGTGAATTGTGCTTTGAGTACGCCATAGTGATTCCTTTCTGGCAGGACGTGCCTACCTAGACCAAAATTGTTTCATATGGATCGTACCACGATATTTCAAACCAGTCAATAAGCAATATCGTTATTTACTATATTGTAGAAGTGATTTAAAAGGTTTTGGAGATATTAATTGTAGGTATGTGAGGTTGAAATAAACCGCAATTATTCTTTCCATGATCTTTGCTTACTAATCGATTCTTACTTAGAAGACACTATCAGTAAAGATCTGTGTTGCTCTAGACGTGAACCGTAGCTTTATCCAGCTCTACTTTTTTATTCATTGTTTGTAACCGTTAACTCCAGTAATCTAGGAAGCTTTAAAGATTAAGTTTAGCTAGTTTTAGTCTGATTCATCACGGACAAAATCAGCTTGTCAGCATAAAATAAGCATATTAAAGCTCACGTCCATAAATGTGATCGAGATGGCTATTATGGATAGCTAGACAGGCCAGACTACCGTTAGGAGGCTACATGCGCACCTACCAGCGCTTGATGCGGGCATACGAACGGGCCCGAATTGATGAAATAGATCAAAACTCAAAATATGTATTTATCAGTGACTGTCATCGTGGAAGCGGCAACTTTTCTGATGAGTTCTCCAAGAACAGAAATACCTTTATCCACGCCCTGAACCATTACTATGACCGCGGCTTCACCTACGTTGAAGTAGGGGATGGTGATGAACTGTGGGCAGCCAACCACATGAGCATCATCTATGAGGCACACACGGATGCGATCCTTGCCATGAAACGCTTCTTTGATGATGACCGCATGATTATGATTTATGGTAATCATAATATTTATATGCGAGATGAAGCGTATGTAAGGTCTCACTACGATCGCTGTTTCAATGAATTCACTGAAACTTACGTAGATTTATTCCCAGGCTTAAAGGTTGAAGAAGCCTTAATCTTGAAACACAAGCAAAGCCTGCAAGAACTATTTGTTGTACATGGTCATCAAGGGGATGCGGCCAATGACCAGTTCTGGTTCTTTACCATGCTTTCTTTAAAGTACTTCTGGCGCTATCTTAATGCCTTAGGCATCAAGAACCCGACCAGCCCAGTTAAGAATGTTTTTAAGAGACATAAAGTGGAGAAGAACTACATCAAATGGATTGAACGTAACCGTAAGATGCTGATCTGCGGTCACACCCATCGTTTCAAGTATCCACGCACCAATGAGATGCCGTATTTCAATACGGGTTGTTGTGTTTATCCAACCACCATCACTGCCATAGAATTAGAAGATGAGAAGATCACTTTGGTCCGGTGGAAGGTTTTAGTCAATGAAGATGGCCTCCTTCAGGTTTCGCGCATGGTGCTTAAAGGCCCTGAACCCATCTCTAAGTTTGATCTTCGCGATACATCTGGACCTAGACTCTCCGCTTTGGTCTCAGAATCAGTGCATGAGATCAAGAAGAGTCACAAGGTAGGGCAAGAAGGTGCCACCGCTGTAGATGATGCACACGTGAAGAAAGATGCTTGAATTTGAACATAGCTTCAATGTGTTCTTAAGAGACTATCAAACGGAATAGTGTCAGTTACCTTTTAAGTATCATTCATCATTTAGAACGACGTCATAAACACAAAAAATACGACGAGTTTTGCGCCAGACACAACACTTATTTGAGGGAGTTTTTGTATAAAAACTATTT
>CAYXVJ010000273.1:917-2336 GCA_964468675.1 uncultured Oscillospiraceae bacterium | reverse complement strand
ATTTAGTTTTGTTCATGTAATCGATGTAGGCTGGAAAGGCAATTTCAGGTTCCTGTAACGACTCTATCCATTTTTTCTCCCATTCAAAAGAATAAAAGCCATCGTAGTGATCTTCTTCTAGTAGATTCAATATGTGCTTGATGTTGATGCCACCATCACCAACTAGGGTGAGTGTTAAATCGTCACCTTTGATGATGCAGTCTTTGACGTGGACATGCCAGATCCAAGCTTTGAGAGCATTGTAAAAAGCATCGATGTCCTCACCATACTCACGGTAGCTGTGCTCGATGTCCCAGATCAGGCCGATGCCATCTTCAGTTACACCTTGCATGACTGCCAATAGGTTTTGTATTGTGTTATACGTACCATGGACTTCCAACAAGATTTTCACATCGCCCTTTGCATAGCGAGCTAAGATGTCTAGTCCATCTATGACGCGTTGAATCTGCTTATCTCGATCCAGATCTGGATCAATATGGTCACCAAAGACGCGGATGAAAGGTACATTTAGTTTACGTGCTAGATCAATGGTGTAGAGTGCTTCTTGGAAGTTTTCACTGTCTAAATCATCTCTGTGAAGCATTAAGGACGTATTTAAAGAGACGATAGAGAGCTTTTGCTCTGCTAATCTTGATTTGGTGTTATCCAATTCATCTTCTTTGAATTCAGCAATCTTACGAACATCCATTTCTCCATCTATGCCACGAACTTCAATAGCATGAAAGCCTAGTGCATTAGCATTGCTGAGCACTTGATCGAAGGTCCAAGTAGGACAGCCAAGTGTTGAAAAAGAGTATTTTCTAGTCATAGTATATCCTTATCCGTTTGCAGTCATGCGCTTATAGCGTTCAAGAGTGATCTCATGCTCTAATGCTTCACTGTTTTGGAAACGAATGAGCTCATCAATTAAGAGATGTACCGCGTATGGATATTGGTCTGTTGTAGGACCAGCCATATGGGGCATCAGTAAGGTATTTGGCATGGATCTTAAGGGCGAATCCGTTGCTAGCGGTTCTTGATGATAGACATCTAGTGCCGCGAAGAAACGGTTTTGACTAAGTAGGTCAATGAGAGCATCTTCTTCTACTAGACCTGCTCTTGCAGCATTTACAAAGAGTGTTTCAGGTCTCATTAATTCCATCAGCTCACGATTGACCATACCTTCATTTTTATCTGTTAGAGCAGAGTGCAAAGACACAATATCTGCAGTAGAGAAGATCTCTTCTAAACTCGCTGATCTTACACCTAGAGCCTTGGCATCCTCATCAGAGAGGTGTGATGAGTAAACCAAGATGTCAACAGAAAAAGGCTTTAAGAGGGGAATTAAGTGCTGTGTAATAGCACCTAAACCAACAAGACCTACTTTGCGATTGAATAGACCATAGTTTTTATATGTCCCATGCCAGTTACCAGCTCTCA
>CAYXVJ010000273.1:0-907 GCA_964468675.1 uncultured Oscillospiraceae bacterium | reverse complement strand
CACTTCGCTATCCCAATAGGGGACTTGCCTGAGGCTTGCCAAGATATAGGTCAAAACACCCTCAGCAGTGGACTTGGCGTAGACATCATTTGCACTGATTACTTTAACACCTTCATCGAAGGTCGTTTGATCGACATAAGGGCCTACTGTACCACCGGTATGCAAGAGTATCTTTAAGCGATGTCCGCCTTCCAATACGTCTTTTCCAATGCGTGGGCTACCCCAGCCGGTAAAGACTATATCGTAATCATTGATTTTCTCTCGTATCTCTTCTGGACTAGCTGTGCCAGTACCATCGTAGAAATCCATGTCTGCATATTTGCTTATACGGTCTAAGACAGCAGTCGTGAAAAACTGCTGTCTTACGTTTGTGTTAGGGACTAAATTCCATGCTTTTAACATATACTCATCCTTTCACTGCTCCGACCATAACGCCTTTAACGAAGTAACGTTGTAAGAAGGGGTATAGGCATAAGATAGGAGCTGTAGATACTACGATTAAAGCATATTTTATGAGGTCGCGCATCTCTGTTAAGGATCCAGTATAGACTAGCATATCCGTATCTTGGTTCAAGAGTAGAATACGTCTTAGAACGAGTGCTAATGGGTACTTGCTCGTATCTGTGATATAGATGGAAGCATGGAACCATGAGTTCCAGTGGCCAACGCCATAGTACAAGACAAGGACTGCAATGGTTGCACCGGTTAGTGGGAGCATAACATTCACGATCTTTTGGATATGCGATGCCCCATCAATATCGGCAGCTTCAACTAAGCTTTCGGGTACGTTCTTAAAGGCCGATCGTAATATCAGCATGTTATACGTACTGATTGCACCTGGTAGTATTAAAGACCAGCGGTTATCGATTAAGCCTAGGTCTCTGATGTTTAGATATTCAGGAATCAT
>CAYXVJ010000272.1:0-2355 GCA_964468675.1 uncultured Oscillospiraceae bacterium | reverse complement strand
GTCCATTAGGTCATCGGCCTGTTCGCCTAAGCCTGCAAGATATATAGGTGACTTGGTCTCGTAGGCAACAGCGATGGCGACACCACCTTTTGAATTGCCATCTAGTTTGGTAATCGCAAGACCCGTTACATCTGCGACTTCAGTAAAGACTTGGGCTTGCAAGATAGCGTTTTGTCCACTTGTCGCGTCGATCACGAGCAAGGTCTCAACATTCGCATCTGGTGCCTCTCTGTCGATGATGCGGCGCATTTTAGCAAGCTCATCCATGAGGTTCTTCTTGTTATGCAGTCTACCAGCCGTATCGACCAGTAAAACATCTGTTTTACGAGCTTTAGCGGCCGCTACAGCGTCAAAGACAACAGCTGCTGGATCAGAGCCCATATCGTGGCGAATCATCTCAGAATCGGTTCTGTCGGCCCATACTTGTAATTGCTCAATCGCAGCTGCACGGAAGGTATCTGCTGCAGCCATCAAGACTTTCTTACCTTCTTCTTTATAGCGAAGGGCAAGCTTACCTGCAGTAGTAGTCTTACCGGTTCCATTCACCCCGACCATCATAATGATGTTCAAGCGATTGGGCAGTAATTTTAAGGTCTCTTTTTGGCCTAAGATCCGCAGTATCTCTTCTTTTAAGTAGGAACGGACAAAGGATTCTTGATCGTTTCTCGTGCGCTTGATTTCAGCGCGTAAATTACCCATGACTTCATCGACTGCCCTTGCGCCCATATCCGTCTGAATGAGTATCATTTCCAGCTCATCTAAGCGCTCTTCATCAAAACGACCACTGGCAAGACCAATTTGCTTGATACCATCTGCGATGAAATCGCGTGTTTTTTGCAAGCCCTGTTTAAACTTATTGAATAAACTCATACTCTAACCCTCACTGTTCATCACGTTGCATCACTAAGGACCATGGATAGTACCTTCGATACACCTTTTTCTTGCATGGTGACGCCGTAAATCATGTCGGCTGACTCCATTGTACCCTTACGGTGGGTGACCATAATAAATTGAGACTTTTCTTTATAACTACGGATGTAATCGGTAAACCTTAAGGTATTGACATCATCCAATGCGGCTTCAATTTCGTCCAAGACACAAAACGGTGTGGGCCGTAGCTTTAAAATCGCAAACAAGAGTGCAATGGATGTCAAAGATCGTTCACCACCTGAGAGCAAGAGCATGTTTTGCAATTTCTTACCTGGAGGCGACGCCTTGATCTCTATGGAGCCTTCAAGGATGTCTAAGCCGTCTTCTAAGGAAATGTCAGCCTCTCCTCCACCAAAGAGCTCTTGGAAGGTCTCTTTGAAATAGATGCGAATCAAGTCAAAATTACTTTGGAACTGATCTCGCATGGCAAGTACCAACTCATCGATCACTTTATTGAGTTGTTCTCGTGCTGCCTCTATGTCATCTCGTTGAGCCGATAAGAAGGTATAGCGTTCTGAGACCTGCTCATAGTTTTCAATGGCCTCAATATTGACCGGTCCTAAGTTTCTAATCTTTGTGCGTAAAGATGCAATCAATTTTTGTGCCACATCCGCCTTGTATTCAGGATCGTCTAAATGGAGTGCTTCTTTGTCCAACATCGCTTCAGTTAGTTCGTAGTCTTCCCAAAGCTTTGAACGCCACGTGTCTAAGTCCAATTCTAGTTTTTCAATGCGATCGGATTGACGCTCAACTTGAGCCTTCAGTGAAATCGATGTTTCAGCTTGGGTACGTATCGCTGTATAAAGCCTTGTCACTTCAGCTTCTTTTTCACTGCGAAGCGTTTCGGCCTCTTCGATCTGTTTATCCATGTTTTGGATTTTTTCTATAAAGCTTCTAGCGGTATGACGGACCTTATTTAACTGTTCTTCTAATAAAACAAGCTCTTCTTCAGCTGTCCTGCGAACTTCCTTTGCATCTTTAGCTTCCTGATCTCGGCTCTCGTATTCACGCCTGATGTGCATGGCCAAATCTTTGGCAGAATTTAAGCTTGCCTCTAACCTTGCGATGTCTAGGTCTTGTGCAGCCACTTTATCCCTGGCTTCATTTTGCTTATTGCCAAGTTCACCTAGGCTGAACTCTAGCGCATCCATTTGCTCCGTATAGGCATTCTCATTGCCCTCTAACTCTGCTAAGCGGATCTCGATTTCACTTCGGTCTTCTTTTGAGCGCTTTGCTCTCAACTTTAATTCGTCAATTTGCTTTTGTTTTAATATGCTGCGGTTTAAGAGGCCTTGTCTTTGTTCTTCTAGAGCAGCAAGCTTTGCTTCTTCCCTTGATTTTAATTGAGCCATCTCCATCCCTTTGGTTTGGATTTGCTCCACTTGCCTCATGCTCGCACGTACATTTTGCTCTTGTTCTAGTATA
>CAYXVJ010000271.1:0-2403 GCA_964468675.1 uncultured Oscillospiraceae bacterium | reverse complement strand
GTATTCTCTCACTGGCACCTGAAGTACTGTAAGGAGGTCACGAATGTCAAGAGTACATGTTAAAGTCGACGATACAGTCTACGTACGTACAGGTAAGGACAAAGCGAAAGTCGGTAAAGTACTTCGCGTTCTCACTGATAGCAATCGCGTTATCGTAGAAGGTGTCAATGTAGTTACAAAACATCAAAAGCCAGATGGCAGAGCAAATGTCGGTGGCATCATTGAGATGGAAGCACCCATTGCAGCTGCTAACGTTATGTTGGTTTGTGATGCATGCAAGCGCCCAACTAAGGTTGGCCGTAAGATCAATAGCTCAGGCGACAAAGTTCGTTTTTGTAAGTCCTGTGACGCTGAGGTCAGCATCATCAAGAAGGCCAAGAAGGCTTGAGGGTAGGAGGAGAGAATATGCCTAGATTAAAAGATCGTTATCACGATGAAATCGTGCCCGCCCTCCGCGAGACCTTCAAGTATAAAAACATTATGCAGGTTCCTCGTTTGGAGAAAATTGTACTGAACATCGGTGTTGGTACAGATGGCCGTGAGAACGCCAAAGCTGTTGATAACGCAGCAAATGATTTGGCTCTCATCACTGGTCAAAAAGCAGTTATTACCAAAGCAAAGAAGTCCATTGCAAACTTCAGACTGCGTGATGGTATGAGTGTTGGTACTAAGGTTACACTTCGCGGTGACAGGATGTATGAATTCCTAGATCGCTTCATCAACATTGCAATCCCTCGTGTACGTGACTTCCGTGGAATTTCACCTAACTCATTTGATGGCCGTGGTAACTTTGCTACTGGTATGAAAGAGCAGTTGATCTTCCCTGAGATTGTCTACGATAACGTAGATAAGATCCGTGGTATGGATATCATTATCGTTACCACAGCGAATACGGATGAAGAAGGCCGCGAGCTTCTAAAGCAGTTCGGCATGCCGTTCACGAAGTAAGGAGATAAACATGGCAAAGAAATCAAAGAGAATCAGTGCTGCACGCGAACCAAAGTTCTCAACGAGAGCACATAATCGCTGCGAGCTCTGTGGAAGACCACATGCCTATATCCGCAAGTACGGCATCTGCCGCATTTGCTTCCGTGAATTGGCTTATAAAGGCCAAATTCCCGGAGTGAAGAAGGCCAGTTGGTAAACCGGGCCAGAAGGAGGAGACAATATGCAAATAACAGATCCAATCGCCGATATGTTGACTCGCATTCGCAATGCCTCAGCGGCCCATCACAAGACCGTTGACGTGCCCGCTTCCAATATGAAGAAGGCAGTTGCTGAAATCTTAGTCGCAGAAGGCTATATTTTAAAAAGCGATGTTATTGAAAATGAAGTTCAGGACACCATTCGTTTGACCCTGAAGTACAACAACAGAACAAGTGTCATCAGTGGCATTAAGCGTATCTCTAAACCAGGTTTACGCATTTACGCCAATGCAAATGACATGCCTAAAGTGTTAGGTGGCTTGGGTATCGCAGTTGTGTCAACAAACTTAGGTTTGATGACTGACAGAGAAGCACGCAAGCGTAATGTAGGCGGCGAAGTACTCGCCTATGTATGGTAATTGACTCTGAAAAGGAGGAGCCCAAAGGGCACCTTCACAATCTCAAGAGCAGGAGGAATTAGAAATGTCTCGAATCGGCAATAAGCCCATCGCACTTCCAGCTGGAATCGATGTTAAAGTAGACGGTAACCTCGTAACTGTTAAGAAGGGTAATGAAAGCCTAGAACAACAGATTGACGATCGCTTTACCGTAGAAATTGAAAATGGCGAATTACAATTAAAGCGCCCAAATGACGAAAAAGAAGTGAAAGCACTTCACGGTCTTTATCGTTCACTCATCAATAATATGGTTGTTGGCTTAAACGAAGGCTTCGAAAAGAAGCTTGAAATCAACGGTGTTGGTTTCCGTGCTCAAAAGCAAGGTTCAAAGCTCACACTAAATATTGGTTATTCCCACCTTGTTGAGCTCGAAGAGCCAAAAGGTATTACAATCGAAGTCCCAGCTCAAAACCGTATCACGGTTAAGGGTGCAGACAAGCAATTAGTCGGCGAAACCGCTGCGAAGATTAGAGCCTTCCGTACACCAGATCCATACAAGGGTAAAGGTATTAAGTACGATTATGAAGTTCTACATCTAAAGCAGGGTAAGACCGGTTCTAAGTAATAAGGGAAGGGTGAGATAAATGATTAAAAAACTGGATAGAAATAAAGTCCGGCTCAGGAAGCACGCTAGAGTTCGCCTGAGAATAAGCGGAACACCCGAGCGTCCTCGCCTGTCCGTATTTCGCAGCAATTCTCACATGTACGCCCAATTAATCGATGATGTTAATGGCGTTACATTAGTGGCAAGCTCGACGCTTGATCCAAGCATTAAGGCAGAGTTCTCTTTCGGTGGTAAT
>CAYXVJ010000270.1:0-2427 GCA_964468675.1 uncultured Oscillospiraceae bacterium | reverse complement strand
AATGGCGAAAAGCCCGATTAAAATCGGACTTTTCGGACAAATTGTGGCGGAGAAGGAGGGATTTGAACCCCCGCGCCGCTTGTGACGACCTACCGCATTTCGAGTGCGGACCCTTCAGCCTCTTGGGTACTTCTCCAACATTAAAGAATTATAGTTCCAAGATCGCTTTCGGTCAAGAGCAAGAACAATTAAAGTAAGATACCAAGATAGTATTGCACATTCATATTGCCGTACTATGAGTTTTAATGCTACTATTTTTACAAGCTTGTTTTAGTATGTTCTATTAATACGTGGTCTCATAGGATCAGTATTGTGTTCGTAAGGTTTGGTCTTTCCTGTTGTATTGAATTTACACTGAAAGATGTATCTATTAGAGGTGAAAATGAACGTTAAGAAACTGTTCGTTAATTTTACAGTGAACCTAACCTTGTAACAATTCGCTAAGCAAGACAGCACCGCTATTGGGCGGTTTTTTTGTTGTCAAATTGTAATCTATATTACATGCAACGCTCTATAACGCTAAAGGGATTTATGGTACAATGAATCATCTATAAAACGAGGTATGGCGAGATGTATCTAGCACAGATTGAAGAAAAACGCTCAGGACGAATTCTCTTAACCTTCGCACGCTCACAGTGGGTCAATGGTCGATCCGTGAAAGAAACGGTGGAACGCATCGGCTATCTCGATGAGTTCACCCATTTGTACGACGATCCCATTGCTCATTTCAAAGCGGAAGCCAAGGCACGTACGGCGGCGGAAAAGGCTGCCAAAGCCAAGAAGACACTGATGTTTTCGTATGCAGATCGTATCGATGCAGAAGCTTCTGGGGCCAAGAACATCGGCTATATGCCGCTGAGCCACCTGTACCAGGCCTTGAAGATCGATCGCTTCATGTTGAATCGGCAACGGAATCTGAAGATCGACTTTCAGCTCGATGCCGTCATGCGTTTGCTGGTCTTCGGTCGCATCCTCTTCCCAGGCTCCAAGCAAAGTACCTGGGCAGAGCGAGACACACTCTTTGAGCGCTCGAACTTTGAATTGCAGCACGTCTACCGTAGCCTTGACTACTTGGATCGTTATGCGGATGACTTAAAAACCCACCTACACCGTCAAGTCACAGCACTCTATGGTCGTCATACAGAACAGGTTTATTACGATGTCACGAACTACTACTTCCACACCGATGAAGAAGATCTACTGCGGCGTAAAGGGGTGAGCAAAGAACAAAGGCGTAAACCCATCGTGCAAATGGGCTTGCTCATGGACCAGGCTGGTTTACCCATCACTTATAAACTCTTTAGCGGTAATACCAATGACTGCTTAACCTTAATGCCCATCTTGCAAGAACTCCGTCAAGACTATCAGGTCGGTCGTTTCATTGTGGTCGCCGATCGTGGCTTGAACACATCGAACAACGTCGGCATGGCTGTGGCCAAAGGCGATGGTTATGTCTATGGGCAATCGATTCGTAAGGGCAGTCAAGCATTCCAAGCATACGCCTTGGATCCCAGTGGCTTCAGGGCGTTTGGTGCAACGGACTCTGGTTTTAAGATCAAATCCAGATTAGAGCCCAGAACCCTACGCTTTGTAGACGAGCACGACAATGTAGTGCGCATAGCTGTCGATGAGAAGCAGGTCATCTTCTACAGCCCCAAGTATGCTGCCAGGGATAAACAGAAACGGGCAGAACTGCTAGAGAAAGCCCATCAGTTGATGCAAGCACCCAGCAAGTACGATGCAGCAACCGACAATGGTGCACGCCGTTACATCAAAAACTTTAAAGTGGATCGAAAAACTGGTGTAGTCTTGGACGGGCAAGTAAGCCTGTACCTAGATGAAGCAAGAATCAAAGCAGAAGAACAATACGATGGCTATTACAGCATCGTGAGCAGTGAATACGAACGCAGCGATAGCGAGATACTGGAACTGTATAAGGGTTTATGGAAGATTGAAGAGACCTTTAAAATCACGAAGAGTGAACTGGAAACAAGACCGATTCATGTCTGGACCAAGGAACACATCAACGCCCACTTCTTGACCTGTTTCGTCTCCTTGCTCTTATTACGCTTAGTGGAGCGTGAAACAAAATACCAATACCCTTTATGCCAGTTGATCGAGACCATGAAACGAATGAATGGCATGCTGATGGGTGGTGGTGACTATGTCTTTGGCTACTACACGAAAGTGTCCGAAGCACTGGGAGAAGCCTTTGGTATCGATTATTCTTTAAAATATCGACATCAAAGTGAAATCAAACAATTGCGCAAACCGCGCTAGCGGCACAGGTTTTATATCACAACACAATCCCCTCTAATGTACTCCTGTCAGTCACTAGAGGGGATTGATATGTCTTTTTACTGTCAAATTTAAGTTCCAAGATCGCTTTCGGTCAAGAGCAAGAACAATTAAAGTAAGATACCAAGA
>CAYXVJ010000269.1:0-2429 GCA_964468675.1 uncultured Oscillospiraceae bacterium | reverse complement strand
TGCTGCAGCCATTCTTTTAGAACAAGGTTTTGAAACCAGTGGCGCTACCTTAAAATTAACCAACATAGTGTCATGCGACATCAATACAAGAGGTCGTACGTGTTGTAGTTTAGAAGACATTGAAGATGCAAGAT
This sequence comes from uncultured Oscillospiraceae bacterium, assembly GCA_964468675.1. GTDB lineage: Bacteria > Bacillota > Clostridia > Saccharofermentanales > Fastidiosipilaceae > CAYXVJ01. The sequence continues at coordinate 2,295 of CAYXVJ010000269.1, read as the reverse complement.
CAGTCGCACTCAATTTAGATATCGACTATCTAGTACTAAACCATACACAAGACTTTAGGGCGCAAGTTATCGATCGTTTTATCGATGCTTATAAAGCAGGTCAAACACCAAACCCTTGCATTGACTGTAACCGTTACATTAAATTTGCAAGTTTCTTTGAACAAGCAGATCTCTTAGGCTTCGATTACCTCGCAACAGGTCACTATGCTCGTGTGAAGTATGACGAGGCTAGTGGTAGACACTTGTTGATGAGAGGTAAGGACTCTTGGAAGGATCAAAGCTATGTATTATATAGCTTAACCCAAGATCAGCTGGCTCATACCTTATTCCCCTTAGGGGACTACGATAAGCCGGAGATTCGAGAGATTGCGGATCGCTTAGAGTTTGTGAACGCAGATAAGCCAGATAGCCAAGACATCTGTTTTGTACCAGACGGTAACTACAGACACTTCCTTGAAGGCGAAGGTGTTGTGGTTGATGCAGGAGACTTTGTCGATAAGGCAGGGAATGTCTTAGGCAAGCATAAGGGTATCGAAGCGTATACGGTTGGCCAACGCCGTGGACTAGGCATTACATCTGACCGTCCTTTATTCGTCATCGATAAGTGTGTTGAGAATAACACGGTTGTATTGGGCTACGAAGAAGATTTATATGCACCCGGTTTAATTGCAGAAGACGTCAATTGGATCAGCATTGCAGACTTAGAGGGTGAACTTGAGGTCTCTTGTAAAATTCGCTATAGCCATAGTGAAGTCAAAGCAAGATTAAAGCCAATCTTGAACGAAGATGGTTCCAAGCAAGTTGAAGTACGCTTCCATGAGCCACAAAAGGCCGTTACACCAGGACAAGCATCTGTATTCTACCAAGGCGATGTGGTCGTCGGTGGTGGTACCATCGTTCGTGCCTTGAAGCAAGATGAGGCATAAATAGTGATTTACTTAGATCATGCGGCGACAACTCCATTAAGCATTGAAGCATGGGTTCGTATGGAGCCCTTGCTTCGTGATGTCTATGGCAATCCATCGAGCATGCATAAGCTAGGTCGAGAAGCTAGAAATGTTTTAACCCGATCTAGAGAAGAGATCGCAGGGCATTTAGGAGCATCCACGAGGGATCTATATTTTACATCTGGTGCAACAGAAGCCAATAACTGGGCGATACGCGCTGCTGCTACATTAGGAAGAAAAGCAAATAAACTACACATCATTACATCTGCCATTGAACACCCATCGGTACTAGCCGTATGCGATGCCTTAGAAACAGAAGGCTTTCGCATTACTAAGCTACTGCCAGATAGAGAAGGGGTCATAAAGCTAGAGGATGTAGCTGCTGCCATGACAGATGACACTTGTTTGGTAACCTTACAGTGGGCGAATAACGAGATTGGATCCTTACAGCCAATTGAAGAGGTCGGGACACTGTGCAGGCAAAGAGGTATTCTCTTCCATACGGATGCCGTACAAGCCATCGCTCATAAAACAGTCGATTGGCAAAATTTGCCCGTGGATTTCTTAAGTTTATCTGCCCATAAGTTTGGGGGACCTAAAGGTGTTGGGGCATTACTGGCCAGAACTGTTCGTGGAACGGCTGTAGAGCTTGAGCCTTATATTTATGGTGGTAGGCAAGAACGAGGTAGACGTGCAGGTACTGAAAACTTAGCAGGTATTGCTGGTATGGCTGCAGCGTTAAGCACCACCGTAGAAGAACAAGATATTAAACATAAGTATTTAGAGACTTTATCGAATCGTCTGCTAGATACTTTAAATGAATTAAACGTTCAATATGAATTGCATGGTCCAGATACTAAAAGTACTGTTCGTGTACCCGGTATATTAAACCTCTACTTCCCAGAAGTAGAAGGGCAGACCTTGCTACTACTGTTAGATAGAGCTGGTATTGCGGTATCACTCGGTTCTGCATGTGAAGCAGGATCGTCTGAAGCAAGTCATGTGCTACTGGCATTGGGTTTAGATGAAGTGGAAGCAAGTTCTTCGATCAGAATCTCCATGGGGCCTAGCACTACTACAGAAGAGATCGACAAGGCTGCCCGTGTACTAGCAAATGCTGTGGCGATGGTGCTTAATAGATAAAATTCATTGTTTTATATGAGGCATGAGACTTGCATAGATTGTGAGTCTTGTGCCTTTTTTTATTTTGTCTTTGATTCAGCTCTTTTGATTTTCTGAATTTTTAATTTGTTCTAGATCGACAATCGCCAAGGTTTTCCCCATTGCTTTTAGTAGTTTTAGTATTGTATTCAGTTGAGGATTGGTCTTCCCTGATTCGAAACGAGCA
>CAYXVJ010000268.1:0-2495 GCA_964468675.1 uncultured Oscillospiraceae bacterium | reverse complement strand
AAGCGTCAAACCAGGCACCGTCTAGTCACGAGGAAAGCACTTTGGTAGTAGTTCTTCTGCACGTTCGGGGAATTCAGTCAAATTTAAACCTGGCGCTGTTTTGAGCACCCAGTTCAAGTAGTCAAATGGATTGATGCCATTGGCTTTAGCGGTCTCCACTAAGCTGAAGATCCAAGCACTGGCTTTTGCTCCACTCGGTGTGTTAGCAAACAAGAAATTCTTTCGGCCAATGACAAAGGGTTTAATCGAGCGCTCAGCCAAATTGTTCGATAGTTCTAAACGACCATCTTTCAGGAATGTACGCAAGTAAGCTTCTTGGTTCAGGCTATAGGTAATGGCCTCACCCAATTTCGTCTTGCCTGTAGGGTTAAGGGATCGAAGCCAGGTGAAGTACTCATCTACAAGGGGTTTGGATTTTGTCTGGCGTAGCTTGTAACGATCCTCTACACTGAAATCTTTAGCATGACCTTCAATACCAAAGAGTGCATCACAACGCTGTAAACCTTGGTAAGCCAAAGAATCTTTATTCATTTTCTTGCCTTGTGCCTTTAAGGCATCGTGAAAATACCGTCTGGCATGCGCCCAGCAGCCTGACAGTTGAATGTGCTCATAGAGCAGTGTGTCATCGGCAGCACTATGTTTGAGCATCGTTTTATAGACCTGGTAGCCATCGACATGCAGGGTTCCCGTGAATGCTTTCAAAAATGTGCTGGGACGGATCGCTCTTCGATCCGGCTGATACTCGTACAGGATCAAGGGGTGTTCACTGTGCTTACCAGTCCGATACAGCCACATGTAACTCGTATCTTCTGCTTTTTTCTTTGGCTCATGCAGGACCTGGACCGTGGTCTCGTCAGCATGCAAGATGGGTTCTTGGCAGAGTGCCTTGTGCATCACATCGATCAACGGTTTGAAATAACGTTGACTGCATTGGAGTAGCCAGTTCGACATCGTTTGCCTTGAGATGGGAATCGCCCGGCTCTTCCAATCTTGTTCCTGCCTATACAAGGGAACATGTAAGACAAACTTTTGAGTCATGACATGAGCGATTGTTTCTGCACTGGCAATGCTCTTGGGTAAAGCTCTAACTGGCATCTTGGCTTCGACAATCGTGGCCTCATCGGTCTTGGCTTCGCAACAACGACAGACATACCGATGAGCACGTTCTTGCAGGATAGAGAAAGTGGCTGGAATGACCTTCAGTGTTTCTCTTACCACTACACCAATGTCCTCATACATGGAGCTACAATCTGGACAGGCCAGGTCGTCTAAGCTGTAGTCAATGACTTCTACAGGTATATCCTCAGGCAAACGTTCTTTTAGGGCTGTTTTTCGTTTCCGTTGGTAGCTCTGAATGGTCTCAATGGTGGGCTCTTCCACCGTAGGATCGGCATAGGCTTCTGTCTCATTGAAGAAGCTTTGTTGCCTGTCCTCTTCGTCACGAAGCTGCTCACTACTCCGACCAAACTGTTTATGTTTGGCCAAGCGTACTTGCTCCAAGAGCCAATCTAACCTGGCTTGCATCTCTTGGATTTGAGCTTTCTGTGCTAAGAATGCATCGTATTCAGCTTGTGAAATCGTGACGTTTTTCATGTGCTAATTATACCATGGAAGGAGCTGTAAGTGCTGGTACATCAGCATTTGAGGCGTATGCAAACTGGCGAATTTAACCCAGTTCGATGGACTGAATCGGTGCAATTGCCTTGGGTTGTTCAATACGCAATCCTTCCAGTAACCAGCGGTATTGTTGCCGGTTCAAGCAGCGTACGGCATCGGCTGTACGTGGCCATTGTAGGGATCCTGTCTCAAAGCGTTTGTACAATAAGAGGAAACCATTCTCATCCCAATAGAGTGCTTTGAAGCGATCAGCACGCCTGCCACAAAATAAGAACAGTGCTGGACTAAAGGGGTCTAGATCGAACTCATGCTTGACCAAATAAGCTAAGCTGTCGATCCCTTTACGTAGATCGGTATACCCACAAGCGATGTAGATGGCGATGTCATCTGGAAAAGATCTCAACATAAGCGGTCAATCGTTTCTAAAACAGTAGTCAAGGTACTGGCATCGACACCTGTCTCTATTGCTACTTCAATGCGCCCCATCCGAATGGTGATGGCTGCTTGATCTCTTACCGTGCACTCTGTGTCTACGGTGAGGGGAACGAACAGATTCTGCTTAGGTAGAGCCTGCTCTTCCAAGGCATCCATCACTTGCTTACGACGGTACTGATAGGTGGCTGGAGACAGTCCCTCTTGCTTGCACCATTGCACAACCGTTAAGCCGCTATTACAACAGCGCATAACCATGTCTGCCCACTCCTGGCGTCGCCCTGTTTTAACCATGTGCTGTATATCCATCTATACCTCCTGGCCATCCAGCTGTTATTTTTCTTAGAGACTCAATCGCTATGCAGCACTCTAAAGCGCTCTATAGAGTTCTATAAAGTTTTAAGAACTATCAAGAATGATTGATAGTGATTCTAGGATGGTGAATA
>CAYXVJ010000267.1:2267-2496 GCA_964468675.1 uncultured Oscillospiraceae bacterium | reverse complement strand
CATCGCGATTTCTTGTCCATTTAAGATGTGAGGATCGACTAAAGATAAAAACTCGCCATCTTGATCTTGCATCAACGATTCTGGTAATTCACTTTGATGTAAATAAAAGTAAGGGAAATACACATTATTACTGTCACCAATATATAAGACGGTATGTCTACGTCCACTTCTTTCAGAGAATATACTTAAGGCATCCTTGACCTTTATTTCATCAAGTTCTAATTCACCC
>CAYXVJ010000267.1:0-2254 GCA_964468675.1 uncultured Oscillospiraceae bacterium | reverse complement strand
ATGGATAAGTGTGTACTGTTGCAGTGAACTCGTCTTTTACATTCTTCATAGTCACTAAGATTATCCAACACACCCAGTTCTTCTCCTGGTCTTGTAATCCAGCTTTGATAGGCAATATCCAACTCACTTCGTAGCATGTCATTCTCCCCGAGTAATAAGAGAAGGGACCGAGACTTATCGTATCAGCCCCCTCTAGAACCATCTGATTCATCTTAACGGTAGTTAGGCCACCAAACTTCATTTTCAAAGCCTAGAATTGCCTTACCTGCTTGCCATGCATCATTCTGATATTCCATAAAGGTTTCAAAATTGTCATAGCCTGTTAAGGTAGCTAAAGCTTCTTCGTATAGCTGCTCAAAGGCTGCATCATCTTGAGCTGCAATAATTTGCGAAAGCATAGTACGACGATAGTCTGTCATGCGAGTAGATAGTTCATTGACTGTATTCGCACGCTCATCATCTGGATCTGCTTTCAAGGTTGGATAGGTATATGAATACTCTGTTGTAGGTTCCTTCATCAACAAGTCATTAATAGCAAGCTCACGTTCGTCGGTAATCTCAGGATCAAACTGTGAACGATACGCATAGTTGTCAAACAAGAAGAGAGCATGCAAGTTATACGCATCTGTATCTTGAGCATCTACAGCAGCTTGATACTCATCTGTCATGGCGTAACTGCCATCATCTGCTACCTCATAGGTGACTCCTTCAATACCAAAGGTCATGTTAATGATGCCTTCATTACTCAGTAAGTAACCTAATAAGCGTTCTATATCTTCATGATGTTCTGAATCTGCACTAATAGCAGTCAAGAGCCAACCCATACCACTGATATCAGATAAGACTGGGTCTTCATTTTGACTGTTCTTCACGACCAATGGCATGTAGACAGCTTCTGGATCTGTATCATACAGTGCACCAAATGCATCTTTGAAATCTTGTGGAGCAACAAAGGCAGAAACGACTTGTCCACTCGAAATCTTCTCAACGACTAAGTCTCTCGTATCAGAGAAGTTATCTGCAGTAATGTAACCTGCACGGTATGCTTGGTTCAGGAATGACATTCCTTCTTTAAACTGCGATTGAGTCATGTCATAAACGTACTCACCTGTTTCAGACTCCACTGGTGTTGCAAAATACTGAGAAACGCTCCAAATAGAATCTGTAACGCCTTCATATGTCTGCAACATAATGAGATTCTTCCCATCATATGTACCGACATCGCTCTTAATAGTCTCAAACAAATTAAATAGATCTTCCACGGACTCCACTTCTGGAGAACCTACAGCTTCATAAATGTCTTTACGGATCACAAATGCACGGTTTGCTACGAAAGAAGATCCTTCAGGAACGTCTGCTTGGGAATAAGGATAGTTTGGCATACCATAGGTCTTGCCATCGACTGAGCTTGCCCAAAAGTCATAGACATCTGGACGTAAAGCGAGGGATTCTTCTAATTGACCAGAGAATTCACCTGATAGATCATTATATGAGATCAAGTAATCTTCACGAATCATCTGATGTAATAAATTTCGATCTTCAATTGTCATCAAGTCAGGAACATCACCACCTGCTAACATTGCAGATAATTGTTCACCACCATCTGTTGCAGGTACTTGGAAATTAATGTTCACACCTGCTTTTTCTTGAATGGTTTTAGATACTAAATCCTGGCCCCAACCTGGTCCACCAAAGTTATAAAATGGCAGATCAACATACCACTGAATGGTAGTCAGGTCACCTGGATCTACTGTTGAATCAGTCTCATCGCTTGAATCAGTACCTTCGTCTGTTTCTTCATTCGTTTGAGTACCTGTCCCTGTAGGATCAGTTGCTGGAGCATCTGTATTGCTACACGCAGCAAGCCCTAGAATAAGCAGGGATAGAGCTAAGAGACTAGACAGTACTTTAACATTAAGTTTCTTTTTCATTTAGTCCTCCAATTTTTAGTCTTAACTTAGTTTGTGGGTGTTCATTTGCTTAAAGAAAAATGCCTCTTCCTCCTTTCTTAATACAGCCAATCACTACATGCCTACCCTTTCAAAGATCCAAGCATTACACCCTTTTGCAAGAACTTTTGAATGAACGGGTACAGTATTAATATTGGAATTACGCTCACGACGATCGCAGCATAACGAACTGTTGAAACCACAGTGGTTTGCGTAATTTCTGCTGGTAACGCAACCATTGAACTTGATGCAGCTAAGTTTGCTTCTTTAATCAACTTGACCAAGAAAAACTGCAATGTCTGCAA
>CAYXVJ010000266.1:0-2529 GCA_964468675.1 uncultured Oscillospiraceae bacterium | reverse complement strand
TTTATAGCGAAAGCTCACGTTCTTGAATTCCACATCCCCACCCAGTTCTATATCTAGTAAGCCTTCGTCCTTGGGCTCATTGGGTGCATCCATGACTTCTTTAAGCCTTGACGCTGAGATATCAGCTCGGCTGGTATCACCGATGATGCGGGCTAATTGACGTAGAGGGAAGAGTAGACGGTCCACATAGCTAATGAAGATGATGAATTCGCCTGCGGATAGGTTACCACTGACAACTTGCCAGATACCAACAACGCTAACGACTGCGATTTGAAAGAAACATAAGAAGTCTGAGATCATCCAGAAGTCGGCCATGATGGTCATGGTTTTGCTTGCATGTTGTCTAAGCACTTTGTTCTTATCGTGGAAGCGTTCTACTTCAAAAGCCTGTCTTGCAAATGCCTTGACGACACGTACACCTGTTAAATGTTCTTGGACTAAAGTGGAGAGCTCACCTTCAGCCTCATCCCACAATCGAAACGACACTTGTTGATTCTTAAAGTAACGATAAGCATAGATTGCGATGAAAGGGGTCATGGTAATCGCTACTAAGGCCATCCTCCAGTTGATCGAAAACATGATGGTGGCAGATACAGTGACTAGGATAAAACAGCGTAAGCCTTCTTGGAGTTGATGGCCAAGAAAACGCCTCAGTGTTTCCGTATCAGAAATGAAACGTTGAATTAAGTCGCCTGTTTCGGTTCTTGATAAGTAGCTAAATGGTGCATGTTGGACACGATCAAATAAGGCGATACGAAGTTTTTGGGTAAAGTCTTCATTGTATCTTGCCGCCAAACGCCCCTGTAACCAAGCAAAGAGACCGTCGATAATCATGACGGCTAATAAGAGCAAACCTAAGATCCAAAGATGATTGATATAAAAGTCTCTGCCGCCAGTTCTGGTGTATACATTAATAATCCAGGCAGGGAATTGGATACCCTCACCATCAGTGGGCATCAATACATAGTCAACGACAAAACTAAATAGTAGCGGCAACACCAGTGACATAGCGGCGGATATACAGGTAGCAATAGAAGCACCGATAAAAAATCGGCGCAAGTTTTCGAAGAACCCTACAACAAATTTTAAGGTTCCATTGTTCTGTTTTTTCGTCTTTTTCACTTTATTACCTCATATAATAGATCAGCGAAATAATTGTAACAGAAATATACAATAAAGAAAGATGCAGCGTGTTACAAGCCTTTTAGTCAGATATTCTCCTCGACAAGAGCAAGGTTTCGATTTATTCTATATACTGGTGATAAACAAATGCAACTTAAAGGGAGAACAAGATGCAAAAGATATTAACTACAGGTGGAGCAGGGTATATAGGTTCGCACACAATCATTGAATTACACAATTCAGGTTATGAAGCGGTTGTTATTGATGACTTTAGTAACAGCTCAAAAGAAGCGTTGAGCCGAGTTGAGAAAATAATTGGCAAAGATGTGATTTTCTATGAAGGTGATGTCAAAGATGAGGCTTTGTTAGAGAAAATCTTTACAGAACACGAGATTGCTGCAGTCATTCACTTTGCAGGATTTAAGGCGGTCGGTGAATCCGTTTCAATGCCTATCGAATATTATGACAACAACTTAATGAGTACACTTGCACTTAGCAAAGTCATGCGCAAACACGATGTGAAGAAGATGGTCTTTAGTTCCTCAGCTACAGTGTACGGAGATCCACATACTGTACCGATTAAAGAAGATTTCCCTACTTCTTGTACGAATCCTTATGGATGGACCAAATGGATGAATGAACAGATCTTAACAGACATATCCATTTCTGATCCGGACTGGAGCATCATGTTGCTTCGTTATTTCAATCCTATCGGTGCCCATGATTCAGGTACGATTGGTGAAGATCCAAGTGGCATTCCAAACAACTTAATGCCGTATATCTCACAAGTGGCTGTAGGTAAACTAGAAAAGCTACAAGTCTTCGGTAATGACTATGACACACCTGATGGCACGGGCGTTAGAGATTACATACATGTCGTAGACCTTGCTAAAGGACATGTTGCTTCCATTGACTATGCCCTTAAGCATAATGGTGTAGAGGCAGTAAACTTAGGTACTGGTATTGGCTATTCTGTTCTTGATTTAGTAAAAGCTTTTGAAGAAGCTTCAGGTCAAACTGTACCTTACGTCATTACAGATCGTAGACCTGGTGACATTGCAGCTTGTTATGCAGATGCAAGTAAGGCAAGAGACTTAATTGGCTGGACCGCAACAAAGAGCATTGAGGATATGTGTCAAGATACGTGGCGTTGGCAAAGTCAAAATCCGAATGGATATAAGAATATTAAGATTTAATATACAAATATAACTGTTATAATTAAGGCCGATATATTCTTTTATATCGGCTTTTATTGTGTTCCATTCAAAGTTACCGACACTTGCATTGCTTTAAAGCACCTTTTTAACGGCGTTTCTTGCCCCTTCAATCAAATCCTCGGATTCACGAACATAAACGAAACCTCTGGATACAATATCAGGTCCAGCTAAAAGTTGGTTGCCGTGCTTT
>CAYXVJ010000265.1:0-2546 GCA_964468675.1 uncultured Oscillospiraceae bacterium | reverse complement strand
TTGCCATAGAGCATAACATCATTAAACCCTGCTACCTCTATTATATCGTGCAAGGGCCCTGCTAACAATGGATATAAAACAACTTTATTTTCAATTGTTGTATCTGGAGTCGTTAAAATGGTTTTGAAATCAATTCGCTCACCCAATGTATAGTAGCGTTCGAACTTTACCCGGTCATTTTCAATTAAGGGCAGCTCCGTGATTCCTTGCTCCAAGATGCGCTCGTAGTTCACGATCTGGAAACAGATTTTGCCACCTGGTTTTAAGCATTCGTAGATGGATTTAATTAAACGCTCGATCTCAGCTTCATCTTTTAAGTGAACAATAGAGTTACCAATGGAGTAGATAAAGTCGAATTGATTGTCACCTAAGTCTTTAATGTCTAGCATGGATAAGACCCTTGCATCTACATTCGGGTATCGCTCATTTGCTAAGTGAATCATCTCTTCATCTAGATCAATGGCTGTGACCTTATGGCCTTTAAGGCTTAACTCGTTTGCATAGGCACCAGTGCCGCAGGCAATGTCTAACACCTTGACGGGATTGATTCCAGCAAGATCCAAGAGTAATTGTTTTTGACTCTCACCTACGGGGAATATATCCTCGTATACGTTTGCGATGCTGCTATAAAATGCTGCCATCTAGACCTCCTACTACTTGCTCAATATTTAAATCATCTTTTTGGAATACAGTCTCTACCAGTAAATCTTGGGCAATTTTTGCCTCAGGGATGGGGTACAAGGGATAAATGTGATTCATCTTCTTTGCTTCCAAATACTTCACTGTAACACCATCTGCTTCTAATCTTTTTTTTAAGAGTCTTACATCAGGCAAGAAAAGTTCGTGAGTTCCGACATATAAGAGTACATCTGGTAAACCAATAAACGATGCGAATAAGGGACTGACAAGATTGTCTTTATCCTCGAGTCCTCCTACCCAGCGTTTGCCGATCTCCCTTAGTTTAAAGCTGGTCAGCATAGGATCTATGTCTTCAACATCAACTAGTTCAGGGTTGGACATCGTGATATCGAGCCAAGGAGAGATTAAGACAATGTGCTTAGGTAGCCTAATCGAGGGATCTTTTTCTTTCATGTCCCGTAGGGTTAAGCTTAAGCCTAGGGCTAAGCCACCACCAGCAGAGTCTCCCATCAAGATGAGTTCAGGTGGGTTTGGGATCTTAGAGATCTCATTTGTTAGATTCAAGTAGAAGGGCAAGAGCTTGTCGTACGCATCACTTGCTGTAAAAGTTGGTAGCCTTGGGTATAAAGGTGCAACAACTGCTGCTCCAGTACGATCTATCAATGAGTCTAGATAGTTCCAGTGTACGATGGTGGCTTGCTTCACGTAAGAGCCACCGTGTAAGTAGAGCACGACATGGCTAGATTTTTTCATATTGCCGGATCGAACAACATCCATCTCAGCACTACGATCCACTTTAAATTCGTTGTTTAAACGTTTTTCTAAAGGCAGCTCATAAGGACTTGTATTAGAAGGCCTTGCTTCCTCTAAATAAAAATCTACTGCCTTTAAGTCAGTCCCCTTATCCCGAAAGAGCCAAAGGAGCCATTCTGCAAGCTTACTTAATGCACTTCTGCCTTCTACTCTTCTTGCGACATAGATAAATAAAGCTGACAAGAACATCAGCGCCAAACTAAGAAAGATTACGATTTCTCTAGCCCCTAACATAAACTCAAGTATAATGGATCTTGAACGCTTTAAATCGTAACGGAGGAATAAGTATGCAAACTGATTCAACATCACTAAGAACATGGGCAGACAAAATAGAAGAAATCATCCGCGAGGCCTCAAAAATTATTCTAAATGCTAGCCAAGATGAGATGAGAAGTGAATACAAAAGTAGTTTAAAAGATCTCGTCACGAAGTACGATGTAGAAGTACAAGTATTCATTGAAGGAAGGCTTGCAAAAGCATTTCCTGATATGGGCTTTCTAGGTGAAGAGTCTGGTGCAAGTGACATTGATGGCTATGACTATATCTTCATTGTTGATCCAATTGATGGTACATCTAACTTTGTAGCCAACTACAAGCATAGCGGTATATCAGTAGCCTTAGCCAAGCAAGATGGTGACTTAGTTACCCCCGTTATTGGCGTTGTGTATAACCCTTACTTAGATGAAATGTTTACCGCCATTAAAGGAGAGGGAACAAGGTTAAACGGAGTGCTTTATACCACACCAGATGTAGAGCTTGACGATAGCCTTATATTGTTTGGGACATCCCCCTACAATAGAGAACTTGCTAGACCTACCTTTCAAATAATGGAAGAACTTTATCACATGAGCCGTGACCTTCGTCGTGGTGGTGCAGCTGTCTTAGATATTTCTTATGTGGCTGTGGGTAGAGGTGCACTCTTCTTTGAAAGTCAACTGCAAGTCTGGGACTATGCAGCAGCGGCCCTCATCGTAGAAGAATCCGGTGGCGTCATTACGGACCTTTACGGCAATCCCTTGACATACAAAAACCTCAGCGGGATTCTCGCAGGGAATAAGGAGAATCACAGCCGAGGCTTAGCAGTTATTAAAAAG
>CAYXVJ010000264.1:0-2550 GCA_964468675.1 uncultured Oscillospiraceae bacterium | reverse complement strand
ATCTCTAGTATCGTGCCATGCTTGAATCCATATGGGAAGCTAAACGCTTCATCGGAACGAATGAAGTTTGCATCTTTTAAGCTATCTGCAACAAAGGGCACATAACCTTGACCTGCTCCCTTAGCTCCATAGTAGTCAATGAAGAGTACACAGCGCCCATCTGCTGTCCTTAGCATAGTAGGTGCTTCATACATCCCTTGTTCGATTAGAGCCATTGCCTCATCAAATGCATCTACACGCTCCCATGGACCTGTTGTGCTGGTAGAACAAAGTAAAATCATGGTCGATGGATTACCTTCTGACTTCACAAATAGGTAGTAGAGTCCATCTTCTTCATACATCGCTGAATCAATGACACCACTATCTTCCTTCTCATATAAGACTTCTGGATCCGAGAAGTGTTCAAAGTCCTTCGTACGAGCGTAATAGATACACTTCTTCTTGTATCCATCTTGTCTGTTAGAAGATGACCAATGGATGATGTAGTCATCTTCTTGCCTATCGTAGATGATATCTGGTGCCCAGGCACAACCTAAGTCATCACTTGCTACCTTCACCAAGCGCTGCTCTGACCAATTCACTAGATCACTAGACTCCCATAGAGATAAGTGCTTACTACCATTCTCACCGATCTCTTGCCAAGACTGCTTATATTGATTTCTAAAGCCATAAGCTAAGCTTAAGTCAGTTGCTAAGATATAAAACTTCCCATCTTGATGACGGACTATGGTATGGTCACGAACACCCTTGTCTCCATAGTAAGCCCAGAGGACTGGTAGTCCATCGTTAACGGCTTCCCAGTTGTAGCCATCTTGGCTTAAGCCAAAATAAATCTGTTCGCCAAGTGGCGTTGTCTTCTCACGGAAATGAGCAAATAAATAAGGCATATAACACTCCTAAGTATAAAATAGCCCGACATCTAAAGACATCGGGCTTTGTGAATCAATAAATAAAATTAGATACGGCCTAAACGAATCATCTGCCAAGAACGAGCTGGAATGTTGACAGTTAATGCTTCGCCATCAACTTCTGCCGTGCTGCCAGCAACTGGCTTAACAACTGCGCCTTCAGCACTGTTCGTACGCTTCATGTCATCGTTTGTCATGACGAGATGCTCGACAACCTTAAGGTTCTCATAGCCGTTTAGCTCAAAGCTAGTATCAACTGCTTCTTCACCACGGTTCACTGCAAATACGGTTAAGACATCGTCTCCACCCTCTGCTTGGTTATCCACAACAACAGTATCGATGTAAGGAACGTCTGTATACTCCTTAGAGTCATACTTCGGTGAATCAACAACACTGTGTAGTACCGTACCACGTCCATGACGGGAGGTGTACTTGTATGGATAGAAGATGGTCTGCTTCCAAGCACGTCCACCAGCCTCAGTCATGATTGGGGCAATGACGTTGACCAATTGTGCGAGGTTTGCGATCTTGACGCGGTCTGCGTTCTTCAACAATGTAATTAACATTGAACCAACTAAGAGTGCATCTTCAAAGTTGTAGATGTCTTCTAGTTGAGGTGGAGCCACTGACCAACGATCAAACGGCGCGTTGTTTGAGTGATACCATACGTTCCACTCATCGAAGCTAAGCATAATCTTCTTCTTGCTGTGCTTCTTACCACCAACATAGTCACAGGTAGCAACTACAGTCTTAATGAAGGCGTCCATATCCATGGTACGAGCAAGGAAGCTTGCTGTATCGTTCTCATGGTTACCGTAGTACTGGTGGAGTGAGACATAGTCGACATGGTCATAGGCATGGTCTAAGGTCTCTGCTTCCCAGCTTCCGAAGGTAGGCATGTTAATGTTTGAAGAACCACTAAGTACTAATTCAATGGATGGATCTACCCACTTCATGACTTTAGCGGTCTCTGTGGCTACACGACCGTACTCGTATGCAGTCTTGTGACCGATCTGCCATGGACCGTCCATCTCATTACCTAAGCACCAAAGCTTAAAGTTATGTGGATCCTTGTATCCATGCTTGATACGAAGATCACTGTATTTTGAACCACCTGGATGGTTGGTGTACTCCAAGAGTGCACGAGCTTCATCTGGTCCTCTTGTACCTAGGTTTACGGCCATCATCATTTCGGAGTTGGCTTTCTTCAGCCACTTCGCAAATTCATTGACACCAATTGTATTCGGTTCTGTTACACCCCAAGCGAGTTCTAAGCGATTGGGTCTGTCTTCTACAGGACCTACACCATCTTCCCAGTCGTAACCAGAAACAAAGTTACCACCTGGATAACGGATGACAGGCACATCAATCTCTTTAACGAGGTCGATGACGTCTTGTCTAAAGCCATCTTCATCTGCTGTTGGATGATCGGGCTCATAGATACCTGTATAGATTGCTCTGCCTAAATGTTCGATAAAAGAACCATAAATTCGCTTATCGACATCTGATACTTTAAAGTCCTTATGTAGTTTTACACTTGCTTTTTTCATCTTGACCTCCAATATTCAATCCCAACAATATAGTACGAATAGGAGCTTCCACTTGTCAATTTAAGCAAGTGTTTATCAGACAAGATATCAAG
>CAYXVJ010000263.1:1175-2551 GCA_964468675.1 uncultured Oscillospiraceae bacterium | reverse complement strand
ACCTTTCATGGGATTCGATTTTATAACGATTCCATTGCAACCATTCCTGAAGCGACTAAGTCAGCTATTGATACATTAAAGGATGTCGATACTTTAATTGTAGGTGGCATGGATAGAGGTATTGACTACGAAGCTTTTATTCATTACCTAGCAAAGTCAGATATTTCGAATATCATATGTCTGCCTGATACAGGCAAGCATATCAAGGATGCATTGCTTGCTTTGGGTAGTGAACAAGCATGCTATGTAAATGGTTTAAAAGAAGCAGTCGATTTAGCGTTCTTACATACCAAAAAAGGCCATTCATGTTTACTGTCGCCCGCAGCATCAAGCTACCATAAGTGGAAGAATTTTGAAGCAAGAGGTGATGAGTTTAGACATCTAGTAAAAAATAAGGATAATTCGTAAGAATACTTGCCTAAGGTATATCGGTAGATTATACTACGAATAGTAATATGTTTTATGTGCATCAAACTGGATTGATCGCTCTTCGTGACTAAACGACGAGGAGTTTAAGATGAGTCGATTTTTAAGATGCACATTTTGTTTTTTAGGCTGCGTATTGCTACTTTCATGCCTTGCTCCAGTATTTTTTGCACACGCAATAGAAAAAGAGGAGACAATCTTCATTTACAATCCTGATGACTTATATGACTTTGCTAGACGCGTGAACGAAGGGGACGAAAAGGCCATGGCAGCCAATGTCCTATTACAGGCAGATTTGGATCTAGAAGGCTGTCTCGAGTGGCTACCCATAGGCTACGAGGCGTATCATTTTAGTGGCCACTTTGATGGCCAAGATCACAGTATAAAACATTTAACACTTGGCTCAGTAAAAGACGGACAGCAAGTACTAGGACTCTTTGGTGTGAATCACGGCGAGATAAAAAACCTATCTTTAGTAGAACTTCGTTTCAAAGAAGTTCCTTTAGCCAATATGGATCAGTCAGGTCCGATCTGGATCGGTGGGTTAGCTGCGATCAATTTAGGTCTGATTGAAGATGTCTATGTTAGTGGTGACTTTAGCTTTTATATGGAAGAGGATGGACCTTGGCAAATCGTTTGTGGACCTGTTGCTGGTGAAAACTTTAGTAAGATTTCTCGTGCACACAACAGCAGTCATATTGATATCATGTCCAAAGAACTGAAATCAGACAGTGGCTATACATTAGTTGGCGGCATTACTGGTAGCAACAGCTTTGGTGCTAGCATCCTTAGAGCATCAAATAGTGGTTCCATTATGTTAGACCATGATCTTGTGACTGTATCTAGGTCAGGGGGCATTGCAGGTAATAACTACGGTAGGATTGATCTTGCCTCAAACCATGCTTATCTATACAACCGTAGTCCTCACAGCTCAAGTGGCGGTATTGCAG
>CAYXVJ010000263.1:0-1165 GCA_964468675.1 uncultured Oscillospiraceae bacterium | reverse complement strand
ACAAATGACAAAAATCACAATGAAATTGATGGGGTAGTTTCGAATTTTGCGAAAGAACTGGCGAGGAACGGACAAATGAAGCTGGCGGGGAATATTGTGGCAAAATTTGGTGAAGTATATAACGCATATAACCTAGGCGTGATTGAAGCAGATAGAGCAGGCGGTATCTTAGGTATGTCTCTAGATGGAAAGATCTATAGGTGTTACAACACAGGTGAGATAAGAGGAGATTTTGCCGAGGGAAGTTTAGTCGGCTGTGCTTTTTATATGCCTGTTGAAATAGTGATGTCTTATTACTTAGACTGTAGTCATCCTGCCTTAGGACTTGATCTATACCAAAAACCGATGCGGGTAGAAGCTAAGGCAATCTCGCTTGAAGACTTCTCGAATCCTGATTATTTAGATGGATTGGACTGGATTTACGATTGGACAATACCCCCATATGGTCTAAACAATTCTATGCCGAGCTTTCATTACCTCATAGATGCGTCACTGCTCAGTCCACCAGATAAACTACAATATAACTATGGTGAAGCACTTGATTTAAGTGGAGGAGACGTGCTTTATTCACATGGATACTATGAAGAGATTGTCTTTAGATTAAGAGAAGAGATGCTTAGCGTTTACAATCCAGAAATGCTAGGACTTCAAGTACTTGAGGTGAAAGATGACTACCTTGATGAGCAGTTCACAGTAGAAGTTGTTGACGTTAACATGTCTATACGTCTTATCGAATATCCAGAGCAATTGCGTTATCTAAAGGGAGAGGAGTTTGATCCAACAGGTGGCATTATTGAGCTGAGTATGGCAAGTGGCCATCTTGAATACTATCCTTTGCAAGAAGAAATGGTCACAGGTTTTAACCCAGAAGAAATGGGCATACAGACGTTAGTCATCACTTTATTCGATTTAACATGCACATTAGAAGTAGAGGTGTATGAAAGAGTTCTTCTGCCTAGTCCCAGTCCAAGTCCTAGTGTCAATCCAAGTCCCACAACGATACCCATAGTAGGAACAACAATGCCTAGTTCTACAATAAGTGAACATAGCAGTAAGATTGAGGAAAGTTTAACGACCAATTTGCATCAGGAATCTACGCCTGTTTTTAGCAGTACAGTAGATGACTTTATAAGAGATACGTCACTAATAAACACCGACATTAGTA
>CAYXVJ010000262.1:0-2586 GCA_964468675.1 uncultured Oscillospiraceae bacterium | reverse complement strand
TCCACCAAACGGCTCAATTTCAGTTGGGTGGTTATGTGTCTCATTCTTAAACATAATGAGGTAGTCTTCCACACCCTCTTCTAGCGGTACAGACACTTTAATGGAACAAGCATTGATTTCTTCTGATGCATCTAAATCATCTAAGAAGCCTTCCTTACGAAGAGCCTTCATACCGATTGTTGCAAGGTCCATCAAGGTTTCTGGCTTTTCACTCAAGCGATCCCCATGGATCTCTTCACGAAGTTTTCTATAGCTATTTAAACTGTTTTCCAAGTGATCCATAAAGGCTTTTGAATCTTTGTTTAAAGTCTCTTCAAAGCCAATTTCTTCTAAGGTCGTATTGAATGTTGTATGTCTACAGTGGTCAGACCAATATGTATCTAAAACCCTTATCTCAGTCATGCTGGGGTTACGCATGAGGGATTTGAAGTAAGACCTCGTTAATTGTAAGTCCTCTACACTCATCGCTAGCCCATAGTCTTCTTTGAATAAACCTGTATCGTCTAGATCGATAAAGCCATCCAATATTGCTACCTTTTCTGGTACGTCAACCGTTTCATCTAAGCTGCTTGGCTTTTCAAGTTTAGCTTCCCTCATTTCAACAGGATTGATGAGATAGTCATGAATTTTAATTTTATCTTCAGCGGATAAAGAGCCTGTAAAACAATATACCTTTGCACTGCGAACACGAGGTTTAATGCCTCCTGTTAGTATGGCTAGTGCTTGTTCTGCAGAATCGTCTCGTTGCTCATATTGTCCAGGTAATGCTTCGATGGCTAAGATATAATCAAAAGCCGTGAAATCATAGTGCTCTCTTGCAATTTGATCCAACGGTTTTTCTGCAAAAACGGACCAAATACCAAGTTCCCATTGTTCATCTGACACGTTCGCTACATCATAACGATTCAGCACCTTGATTTCGTCGATGGATTGAATGTTATAAAATGCCGAAAGGTCTTCTAATAGACGGTGCGCTTCTACAGCGTATGCTTCCTTTTTATGTACATACAGTCGCTTTAAACTTCCTTGTTCCATGTTTTTTAAAACTCCAATCTTCGCAATAAAGAGGCCATTTATCTACGCCTAGTTTACCTTAAATTCTAGTCTCTTTACAGCATCTTAATATTTCACTTGTGCCAGATATCACTTGGGTCTAAATCCTAAAGTGCTAAAGTTTAATTGTACCGTCCTAATAAAACTAAAAGAAAGGAAACATTATGAATCCGAAACAAGCAGATATTATGAGACATGGCCAAGGTTTTATTGCAGCCTTGGATCAAAGTGGTGGTTCAACACCCAAAGCACTTGAAGCCTATGGTGTTTTACAAGATCGCTACAAAAATGAAGATGAGATGTTCGATCTCGTCCATCAAATGCGCACCCGCATCATCACAAGCCCCGCCTTTACAAGTGAGCATATCCTAGGTGCCATCTTATTTGAGCAAACCATGGATAGAGATATAAACGGCCAATTGACCGCAGACTACCTATGGAATGAAAAAGGTATAGTCCCCTTCTTAAAAGTAGATCAAGGCATGGAAGAAGAAAAAGACGGCGTCACACTTATGAAGCCAATAAAGAACTTTGACGAGCTATTAGCAAGAGCAAGAAAAAGAAATATCTTTGGTACCAAGATGCGTTCCGTCATCAAAGCAGCCAATCCAGATGGCATCAAGCGTGCTGTAGATCAGCAAATCGAGTTTGGTATACGCATAGCAGCAAGTGGCTTAGTACCCATCTTAGAACCTGAAGTCGATATTACCATTCCTGATAAGTTAGAAGCGGAAGCAACCATGAAAGAAGAGCTCTTAAAAGAACTTGACCATCTCCCAGAAGATGTCACCTTCATGTTGAAACTCTCCATCCCAACGGTCGACGACTTCTATCAAGCACTCATCTCTCACCCTCGCATCATGAGGGTTGTTGCCCTATCAGGTGGTTATTCTAGAGACGAAGCCAACATGCGCTTGGCTAAGAACCCTGGGCTCATCGCAAGCTTCTCAAGAGCATTAGTCGATGGTTTAACGGACGACTTATCAGACGATGCCTTCAACGTGGCACTAGCAGCCAGCATAGAGTCCATCTACAAGGCTTCCATTACTTAATGTACACTATAAAGGAGTACAGTTTTGGAGGACAATTGAAATGAAAGATCAAGTTTATGAGGAAACGAAGGCAGCCATTACGGAGTTAGTAGAACTTGCTAAACTAAAACAAGGCGATCTACTTGTTGTGGGTTGTTCATCAAGTGAGGTCAAAGGCGAGACGATTGGAACGAATTCAAGTCTTGATTTTGCTAAGGCCATTACATCAGCACTTTTAGATGTACTGAATCCTTTAGGTATTCATTTAGCCGCACAATGCTGCGAGCATTTGAATCGCTCACTCGTTGTCTCTAGATCTAGCCTCGTGGACAAAGACCACATTATTAACGCCATACCAACCCCAGATGCAGGTGGGTCTTTTGCTACAACCGTCTATGAACGATTAGATGCCCCGATCCTTGTTGACCTGGTCAAAGCTGACGCTGGCCTAGACATTGGCTCCACCTTGATCGGCATGCACTTAAGACGTGTAGCCGTACCC
>CAYXVJ010000261.1:0-2589 GCA_964468675.1 uncultured Oscillospiraceae bacterium | reverse complement strand
TCCAAGGCAAAGCTTCTGACATCGCCTTTTTGATGAGCTGCACCCCTCAATGCGTTGAAGATCGTTACAGAGGCTTGTTTAGTTATGAGGCCTTACGATCAAGATTGGATAGTGGTCATTTCTCTAGTAGCAATGTGCAAGACTTATCCGCACCAATTATTAAATTAGAGATGTTAACCCAAGAGGAGATGTATGTCTTGATTGAAAAGTTAAGGGATATTCATGCAGACTTGTATCGTTATGAATCGAGGCTTGTACATGAGGACCTGGTCTATTTCTTGGAAGTCGAGTACAACAGGGTAGGCGCCGATACTCACATTACACCAAGGGAGATAATCAGGGACTTTATTGAGCTCTTAGGTATTTTGGAGCAAAACCCAAGTATGGATATCAAAGGGGTTTTGGGGGATAACAGCTTTGAGCTTGCTAAAGGCGGCTTATCCGATGAAGAGATTCATAGTGTGTTTGCGGAGTTTGAAATCTGATGGATGTATTTTCTAAATTAGCACCGTTTATCCAAGACTTTATATATAGCAACCGTTGGACTGAATTACGGCCAATACAAGTCGCTGCTTGCAAGATCATCTTTGATACAAAAGATGACCTTTTGTTATCCTCTGGTACGGCATCTGGTAAGACTGAAGCAGCCTTTTTGCCGGTCCTTACCGAGCTTACAAATAATCCGTCCACATCGGTAGGTGCCTTATATATCAGTCCCTTGAAAGCCTTGATTAACGATCAGTTTAAACGCCTGGATCAAATGCTACTAGATTCAAACATTCCTGTCTATAAGTGGCATGGGGATGCTTCACAGACAAAGAAGAATGAACTGTTAAAGAAACCGTCGGGGATTCTGCAAATTACGCCTGAATCACTAGAGAGCTTACTGATTAATAAACGTGGTAGTTGTATCAAGTTGTTCCAAGATCTACGCTACATCATCATCGATGAAGTGCACCACTTTATGCGAGACGTCAGAGGTGTTCAAGTCTTAAGTCAATTGGAGAGGATCACAAAGCTCATTGGCTATGCACCAAGGCGCATCGGCTTAAGTGCAACTTTAGGTGACATTGATTTAGCTAGATCATGGATGCAAACGGGGACCTTTAGATCTTGCCAAGCACCCATAGTAGAAGATCAAAAGAAGCAAATCCGCTTGCATGTCGAACGTTTCGTACGTATGGGTGATGCCAGTACAGATTATGCTGATAGCGGGGATCAAAGACATTACGAATTCTTATATCAGATGACATTGGATAAGAAGACGATTGTATTTACCAACTCCAGAGAAGAGACTGAACTTGTACTTGCAAACTTAAAACAAATTGCTAGTAAACATAAGTCTCCTGATGTCTATCGTGTCCACCATGGTAATGTGTCTGCTCTGTTAAGAGAACAGACAGAAGATGAGATGAAGCTATCTGAGGATAAGATTGTGACTGGTGCAACGGTCACATTGGAACTTGGTATCGACATCGGCTCTCTAGATCAAGCCGTACAAGTCGGCTCTCCCATTACAGTCTCTAGCTTTGCGCAGCGCTTAGGCCGTTGTGGCAGGCGAGGACAGATCCCGCAACTTTTGTTTACCTTCATTGAGGATGTACAAACGGATAATGCGGATGTTTTAGGCCCCATCAATTGGTCTTTCATCAGACTCTTAGCGATTGTAGAGCTGTATACGAAAGAACGCTGGATAGAGCCTATATTGCCTCATAAGCATCCTTACTCGTTGCTATACCATCAGACGATGAGTCATTTACGAAGCAATGGCGAGTTATCAGCAGCAAAGCTTGCCTCTGATATGCTTAGCATGGCTTGCTTTAAACACATTAGCCAAGACTATCGCTTAATGCTCCAACATCTTTTAGAGATTGAACATATAGAAGAAACAGAATTAGGAGGACTTATAGTCGGTCGGAAGGGTGAAGCAATCGTGAATCACTATCAGTTCTACACCGTCTTCATCGTACCTGAATACTACCTTGTCAAAGATGAGAATAGATCCATAGGTACGGTGGATAAGATCTATCCAGAAGGCCACCGCTTTGCATTAGCTGGTATGACTTGGGAGACCGTTGCCGTAAACGTAAAAGCAAAGGTCATCTTTGTCAAGAAGGTACCAGGCATATCCGTCGTCGACTGGGATGTAGATTTTGAGTCAGAGTTACATACTGTACTTGTAAGACGGATGAGGTCTATTTTAAAAGGCGATCTATTATTTCCTTATATCAGTGAAAGTTCAACAGAGCGTTTAAATGAGATCCGTTATCTTGCAAGACATAGCGGTATTTTGGAGGAGTTGGTCACTCCCTTGTCTGAGCATAAATACGCAATATTCCCTTGGATTGGTACGAGGCAATTATTCACCTTACATTTTGCACTTTTAAGCAGAGGCATTAAAAGTAACTTGCCGTGGCGTACTGCTATCTATCTTGAAGTTATCTTTAGAGGAAGTACAGAAGAACTAGAGGCAATAATATTTGATCTCTTAGAAAAGAATTTAGATTTAAACAGTTTACCGCTACCAGATGATATTCAGATCAAGAACAAGTATAATGAGTTTGTACCGCCAAAGCTTTTACGTAAGCA
>CAYXVJ010000260.1:0-2608 GCA_964468675.1 uncultured Oscillospiraceae bacterium | reverse complement strand
TCATGCGCTCACGCACACTACGCTCCATTCTTGCAAAACCGACTCTGACTTGGTTTTGTAGTAGCTCACCAACAGAACGGATACGACGATTACCCAAGTGATCAATGTCATCTGTATGACCGACACCTTGGAATAAACCAACGTAGTAACTGACTGTAGCGATAATGTCTTCTAATGTCAGGTTCTTTGGCATTAATTCATTTACATTACGCTCGAGATGCTCTGATAATATAGAAGCAACATCTGCTTTCTCATCATCAGCAATTAATACTCTAACGTCACCGATCAAGTCGCGTAGTACGGTAAAGCGAACCTGCTCTTTCACGCCGGTTGCTTCGAAATCAATGTTCTTGATGACATCAGCACCAAAGACTTCTTCTAAGTATGCCTTCGGATCAATGCGACCATTACCTACGACTTTAACAAGCTCTTCTGTTTCAGTGATGCTGTCACCACTGACCAAGATTGGATAAATGTTCATTTCATTCACACCAGCTTGTTGGATTTTGTATGCAGTTTCCTGATCGATAATTTGGCCTGCTTCAGCTAAGAGTTCGCCATCAACAGAGACAACGTTCTCAGCAGCCTTATGGCCTGTAATTCTTGTAGCAATAGATAGTTTCTTATTAACTTTGAAGATACCAACTTGAGCCAAATCATAACGACGACCATCAAAGAACATGTTGTTCAATAGTGTCTCAGCACCTTCTGTAGATGCAGGCTCACCTGGACGTAACTTACGATATAGCTCTTGCAGACCTTCATCACGGTTTCTGCAGCTATCCTTAGCAAGAGTTGCAAGGATACGATCATCCTCACCGAACATAGCTAAGATCTCTTCGTTGGTACCAAAACCTAATGAACGAAGTAAAACCGTCATTGGGAATTTACGAGTACGGTCAACACGAACATATAAAATGTCATTGTTGTCTGACTCAAACTCCAACCATGCACCACGGTTAGGAATAATCTGCGCAGTGAATAATTCTTTATCAGTCTTAGGATCGATACTAGAGTCATAGTAGACACCAGGAGAACGGACCAATTGGCTGATAATAACTCGCTCAGCACCATTGATAATAAATGTACCGGTATCCGTCATAATCGGAAACTCACCTACATGAATCATCTGGTCCAACTGGCTGCCATCTGGCTTATCGAGTCTAACCTTCACCCTTAAGGGCGCAGCAAAATTAGCGTCCCTGACCCGACAATCTTGAATCGGATAGGTAGGCTGATCTCGCTCAAACTCATAATCGATGAAAGACAATTGTAATGAATTCGATAGATTCGTCGAAATTGGCGATATATCCTTTAAAACCTGACTAAGTCCCTCATCGAGAAACCACTGATACGAATTCTTCTGAACTTCAACCAGATACGGAATCTCAATAATATCTTCCAATTTGGAATAAGAAACTCGTTCGGCTTTACCCAGCTTAACGGGATGCACCATGTAACGCTCACCTCACGCTTATAAGCAACAAACTTAAGTTGCCCTATATACAAAATTTGTTTTACATCTTCCCCCCAAAGATAAAAAGCAAATTCGTATATTCTCAAATAGTATTTTTATGTTAATATAAGCCTAGGAGATCAATCGCTCGTTTCCGGATGTAACGCCTTAAAGCGCTAAAATACAATTCCGGGGCGGGTTTAAGCGATACTACCCCATTTATGGCATGTTTTAGCAGTATATCAAGCAAGCTTCCCCAACGTCAAACGAATTTCACGCTTTTTTTGCTTTGTCAAGTCTTTTCAGATATTTAAATGAACATATTTGAGATTTGCCAAAATATTAGGCACTTATCACAAGAACAAACTTTATCGTCTTTTCTTAGATTGTTTTATGCACATTTGCAAAGTGAACATTTTTCCTATCATTTAAAAAAGGCTGCTCATTTACTGAACAGCCTTCTATTTTTGTCTTTATAGATGATTAAAATCAATAACCAGCTAGACGGATTCCAAGTGAACTCGTTGTGATCTCAAAGCGTTCTTCTTCAAGCATCTCATCCATCGCTTCTGCGAACTTCTCACTTTGGATCAGATCCGTAATGTTCTTATCCAATGCAATCTCTTCGCTTCTTGATACCATGTAGATAACATGGAAACCATATTCCGTTTGTACAATGCCTGTATCACCTACTTGATTTGCTTCATCATAGATCCATGCTTCAAACTTCGAAGTCATTACACCACGATCCACATCTTCATATAGAGCGTGCTCAGCGATTAACTCGTCTTCTTCAAGCTCTTCTGCAAGCTTAATCATTGACTCTTCATCTGTAATTTTAGCCAATGCATCTTCAGCGGCGGCTTTAGCATCTGCTATCTCATCCTCTTTGGCTGTGCCCTTGCGTGCTTCAAAGAGGATATGCCTTACAGTTGGCATATGTTCATCTGAAGGAACTCTGTCACCGTAGTGAACGACATAGAAGTTATTACCGTTATTTAAAACTGCTTTATCGCCAGCTTCTCTGTCTTCATCCGTAAGCCATTCTTGGACGACGGATTGACTGACAGTACCTAATTTGCGCTTGGATTGTAGTGTCAGATCATCTTGTCTGTACTCAACCTTGTCCGCATCTTCTTCAAGGTATTCGCT
>CAYXVJ010000259.1:1305-2612 GCA_964468675.1 uncultured Oscillospiraceae bacterium | reverse complement strand
CAGTAGTCGTCGCCTTTGTCGTGGTCTCACGAGTCGTGGTCTCTCTTGTAGTAGTCTCTTTTGTGGTCTCTTCTCTTGTACTTGATGTTTCACTAACTGTTTTTGTTTCACGCTCAGTAGTAAGACTCTCTTCTCTTGTAGTAGTCGTTATGGATTCTTCTTCGCTTGTGACAGCCTCACTCGTTGCTTCTGGCGTAGGCTCTGGTCCTGCTGCCTCTTCTGCTGCTTCATCTTCGATACGTTGAGATTCTAATGCCAAACGTGCTTCTTCTGCCTCTTCCATTTCAGCCATCAGCTGATAGAAGGCTTTTAACTCACTGTTCATGTATTCATCTTCATATTCCAAATCTTGTATCATGGAAGAACGATTGAGGATTGCCTGGTCAAGGCTAGCTAAATCACTTTCAATCAGATCAATATCAGAACGCAGACGGTTTAACTGTTCTTTTAGATAGTTGAAATAATCATCAGCTTGTGCGACTACTTCCCTAGCATTGTCTCTAGCGATGGCTGCATCGGCCTGACTTATCTTTAATTCTTTGAGCATTTTCTGGTCACTTGACGCAATATAAGACATTAGGCGTAAGTTTAAAAAGAAACCATTCAAGCTGTCTGAAGCAAGTAAGACTTCAAACGTTGAACGATTGCGGTATTTAAATAAAGTAGTGATTCTTGTTTCATATAAAGCTTGCATCTCGATCGCTTGAAGTTCAGCGTCTTCATACAAACGGATATTTCGCGTGAGCTCATCCATGGCCAGATTCAATTCACTAGTCAATCTATCGTAAGACTCTTGCATCTCGACATCATCTTCTAAAAGTCTATCGAGTTGAGCCTTTATACTATTACTTTGAGATGTAAAAGCAGCTAGACTCTCTCTTGCATTCTCCAAGGCTTCTTTATTTTTTGCCTGCTGATTTTCAAGCTCCACAATAGACAAGTCTACATCTCCCACAGCAAATGCTTGGGATCCGTTTACTTGAATCGAAGTAAAGACCATTGTAAATGCTAATACTAAACTGACTATCGATCGTCTCACGCTTGCTTTGTCCTCCAAATTCGGGATGCTTAAAGCGTATCAGTATGTATAATGTTTAAAGATACATACATATGTAACTTACACTATTTTAAGGAAAAAGAAAAGCCCTTACATAACAATGCAAAGACTAATCACTTCTTTATCTAACAATTTTCTTACAGCGAGCTACAATCAAGTAGGTTTACGGAGCAAAACACGAACTGAATTCAATACTGCTAGGATCGTAACACCTACATCAGCAAAGACAGCACCCCACATACCTGCTAAG
>CAYXVJ010000259.1:0-1244 GCA_964468675.1 uncultured Oscillospiraceae bacterium | reverse complement strand
ACCAAGACCTTAATGCCTAAAGCTAAAGCAATGTTTTGAGCAACCACTCGTTTCGTGAAGCTGGCAATTTCATGTGCAGTGACTAGTTTATCTAACTTGTCATCTACGAGGACAACATCTGCCGCTTCAATTGCAGCTGCTTGCCCGATCATGCCCATGGCTACTCCTACATCCGCTCTAGCTAATGCAGGCGCATCGTTGATACCATCGCCAACAAAGATCAGTTTGTCTTGCTTGCCATTTTGATGTGTCTTTTGGATTAAGGACTCTAATACATGTACCTTATCTTTTGGCATGCACTCTGCTTGATACGAATCGATTGTTAACAGCTGGCTGATCTTCTTTGCGACCGCTTTTGAGTCACCGGTTAACATTACAGATTGCTGCATGCCACGCTCACGAAGCCCTGCAATCGCGTCTTTAATCCCATCTTTCACCTGGTCTTCTACTAAAATACGACCTAAGTAATGGCCATCTTTAGCGACTAATACTTGTGTTCCATCTCCTTCGTCAAAGGCTTTAGGTACATCGACTTGATTCTCCTTTAACCAAGTAGCATTACCCGCTACAACTGTCATATCCTCTAGCCTGACAATGGTGCCAAGGCCTGCATGTTCTTCTTGAGAGAGGATCTGCCACGTATCTTTTTTGAAATCTTTTGCAGCATCGAGTATGGATTTAGCAATCGGATGGTTGGATTGCATTTCAGCTACAGCTGCTAGTTCCAATAATTTTTCTTCTGTCACAAGATCCTCATACACATCGATCTTGCTTAACTTGAATTCACCTTTGGTTAACGTGCCCGTCTTATCAAATACAACGGTGTGCATGTGTGCAAGAGATTCTAAATACTCAGCACCTTTGACGAGTATGCCTTGTTTGCTGGCAGAGCCGATACCGCCAAAGAAGCCTAGCGGTACAGATACAACTAGTGCACATGGACAAGAGACAACGAGAAAGATAAGTGCTCTATACACCCAGTCTTGGAAACTTGATCCTGGTATTACTAGAGGTGGAATGACGGCTAAAAGCAGTGCTAGTGCCATCACTAGAGGTGTGTAAACTCTAGCAAAACGGGCTATATAGCGCTCTGTTGGTGCTTTATGACGAGCAGCTTCAGATGTCATCTTTAAGATCTGTTCTACAGTAGAATCTTCAAATGCTGCAGTGGTTTTAACGGTCAATAAACCTTTAGTATTCAAGAACCCTGAACTGATTAAGTCACCTTCGCCAACTGCCCTTGG
>CAYXVJ010000258.1:0-2624 GCA_964468675.1 uncultured Oscillospiraceae bacterium | reverse complement strand
ACGTGATGGTGAGATGCAAGGGCCAAACCTAGAGATGTGTAAACGCTTAAAAGACGAACTTGGTATCAAGGTGATTTTATCTGGTGGTGTTAGACATATCGAGGATTTGAAGCGAGCTAAAGCTAGTGGCTTAGATGGGGCTATCATCGGTAAGGCCATCTATCAAGGAGACCTTGACTTAGCTTTAGCATTAAAGGAGATCGGACAATGACAACTGTTTGGGAGACATTAAAAAAAGGTCCTGATGGCCTAGTGCCTGTCATTACAGTTGATGAAGAGAGCAAAGCCGTTTTGATGCTAGCTTACATGAATGAAGAGGCACTTCTTGCAACCGAGCGTACAGGTTTCATGCACTACTATAGCCGGAGTAGAAAGACACTGTGGAAGAAGGGTGAGACAAGCTTACATGTACAAGAGGTGGTAGATGCATTCGTTGATTGCGATGAAGATACCTTACTGTTTACAGTGAAGCAAACAGGCGCTGCATGTCATACAGGGAATAAGACTTGTTTTTACAGAAGATTAGATGAGATAAGGAGTAAAGCAAATGAGTGAATTAGGACAGATAATCGATGAGCTATATGAGGTCGTTCAAGCAAGAAAGAATGATCCCAAAGATGGATCGTACACCAATTACCTTTTTGATAAGGGCATTGATAAGATCTGTAAGAAGATTGGTGAAGAGAGTACTGAAGTGGTCATCGCAGCTAAAAATGGATCAAAGTCAGAATTGGTTTATGAAACTGCAGATTTAATCTATCACTTATTAGTCTTACTAGGGGAGATGGATGTCACGCCAACTGAAGTGTATGAAGA
Source organism: uncultured Oscillospiraceae bacterium (assembly GCA_964468675.1). Lineage (GTDB taxonomy): Bacteria > Bacillota > Clostridia > Saccharofermentanales > Fastidiosipilaceae > CAYXVJ01. The sequence continues at coordinate 1,808 of CAYXVJ010000258.1, read as the reverse complement.
GCTGAAGAAGCGCCGCGGATAAAAACTAATCGTATTCAAGTAATGCGTGCTGGATTTCAAGTAGTCTAGTAGAGTGTAGTGTCTCTAAGACATAAGGATACAAGATCGTATAGATATGACTCTGCAAGCTTTAGTTTACCTTGTGCTTATGTCCTAAACTCCAGAAAATTATAACAGGTATCGTCTAGAAATATTAACCCGCATAGTGGACTTGCACCCCTAGTAACGTGCCATGCCTGGTACATAAAACACCCTCAACAGCTGTGGTTGCAGCAGTAAGAGGCTTACACAATATGAGCAGTGTTTAAACTGCGGGAATTGAGGTTTCATCAGAATCAAACCTTGATGACAAGCTGTTTCTAGAGTTTTCAGCCCAGATTCTGTCATATGGTAAGAAACAGATGCAAGACAAGCATTTATTTATAACTTGCACGTTACAGGGATCGATGCTCGATAAGTTAGATAACATCGTATGCTCTGAATCGCACTGTCAGACCATTCGTGTTGGCGAGCTTCTCGAGATTCAGTGCAATTTTATCAGGATTTAAGCGTTGTTACGCCCACCTCGCTATAAGTAGGTGGGAATCCAGGTTAAAGGTTTGGTGATTGATGCAGCGTAGTATGTGCCTGCATCTACTAAAATTGAATAAACTGCCTTAAGCTTAAGCAGGATCAGTACGGACAAACCGATAAGGTATGCCCTAACATTACAGACTGTACATGTAAAACCACTGTTATTGATAGGATATTTTTCTATCAGACAATTTGCTGTTGTATTACAGGACTATCTGGAAGATTTTACTTATTATTGTAAACTGTACAGTAATTGAATCTCTTTAAAGAAAAAGAAAGATTAATACACATTAAGAAATATCGTTTTCCCTATTTTTTTAGACAGTTATTTATGTTTATGTTACAATATAGACAGTCTAATGTAATGAGTAAATTATACATTGATCTAGCAGAACGGAGGGTCGACAATTTCAATGTGAGTAACAAAGCTGGTCACTCAAACGTATACAGTAGTACTGAGTAGAACAAAGCAATCTTCAAACTAGCGAGATAAATCATTCTCGATCAAGCCATTTCAACTAAGTGTTGACCTATATAAGGAAATTTTTTTGATTTTGTTGCTGCACAAAAGCAAAAGAAAGGTAATGACATGAAAAAAATTTTGGCGTATTTATTTCTAGCTTTAACAATAACTTTATCAACAACTCTATCCGTCTCTGCAACTAATGTAATCCACCTCAACGAAGATACTGAATCCACAGTTGCCTTTGCAGAAATCGTTGAAAGTCAGCAATCAGCTTTACAAGCATATGATATTCTTTGGCATAGTTTTAAAAAGGATTTAAATGGTGAACCGATTTATCCAGATAATTATGCAGGTGAGTATATAGACCAAAACGGCAAACTTGTGATTATGTTGGTCGACAACAGTGCAGAAGCACAGAAAATTTATTTGGATATAGTAAGAAATTCTAAATCCGTTATATTCGAACAAGCTACTTATTCATTGAAGTACTTACTAAGCTTGGAATATGTAGCCGATGATTTATTAGATCAAGGATATCAGGTTGTAGAATTTGGTGTGGATCGATCAAATAATGAATTTTTCATCAGTTTAGAAACAGCCAGCTTTCTACAAGCTCAAAGTAGCATTAAAAAATTCTCGTCTAGTCTACCAATCAGATTCGAAGAAACTAATGCAAAGATACAATCAACAGCACAATTATGGGGAGGCGACAGAATAACGAATGAAGACACTGGTCTTAGTATGTCTATCGGTATAGGTGGTACATATC
>CAYXVJ010000257.1:2044-2638 GCA_964468675.1 uncultured Oscillospiraceae bacterium | reverse complement strand
AGTTTTCATATTTTATCTTTGCTCGGTTATTTTGAAAGCTACGATGAATGCTTCTTAGCTGAAATTGGTACCGATCGGGTACGCCTTTATGTAGCCAACCGTTATGGCTTTGAACCCTACTTCCCAGAAAACTTAGTCACAAGATTCCACGACCTCTTTGATGACTTTGATAAGGATGCTGATTTGAATTTTGGTACCTATGGAGGAGCTGGAGGTGCTACGGGAGCAGGTAGTATGTACCATGGTCACCGTACAAGATCAGAGATGGCTGAAAAAGATAGGGATAAATACTTTAAATACTTAGATGAAGCCTTTACTGAATTGCATAAAACAGAGAAGAGGCCTGTTCTCTTAGCTGGTACAAGTGAAACGTTAGGTCACTTCCATAAATTAGTTAAAGGGAAGTTCTACTTGGCAGAGACGATTAACCAGCCACTCGATTCACTAGAGGACCAAGAGATTCAAGAACGAATTCGCGAAGCCATGGATCCTATGTTCCAAGATGCCTTAGAGAAGATTCAAAACCGCTTACGTAGAGCAGAATCCGATGGGCGTATCGAAACAAGGGTCGACAAGATTGAAGCTATGGAAGAT
>CAYXVJ010000257.1:0-2034 GCA_964468675.1 uncultured Oscillospiraceae bacterium | reverse complement strand
TTTGACGGTGATGAGGGCCCCAACACCGGTGGCATGGGTACCTATGCTCCCGCTCCCGTTATGACTGATATCCTACGCTTAAAGGCTACGGAGCTGATTTTGAAGCCCGTCGTAGAAGCTATGGCTAAGGAAGGTCGAGTAGATGAGCTCATTGTCGATCAAAGTCGTATCTTAGCAAACGATGTTACCTTAGATGATGCGATCTTGCATGCCGTGCAAGGCGGTACAAGCCTCACTGTATTAAGTGAAGGAATAGAGGACTTGTCTTCGCCATATACAGCCATCTTGCGCTATTAAACGTTGATAAAAGTGAAGCTATAAGCAATATTAAATGAATAGCTTAATTCTTAAGACAAGATACTTAAAAGAAGACAGAGCCGCCCTATATCGTGACGGCTCTGTCTTCTTTTAAATGCATGTGCTTATAAAAGTTCTACTGTCCAACTGTCATCTTTTGTTTGATAGTAGCATTCACTGAGGGACTCATCTTCAAAGACTTGCAACATGGATTTGAAGTCATTGACGAGCGTGTGATTTTCCAATTCATCTCTCTTGATCCAAAAGACTTCACCTTCACTAGAAGAGCGCAGTGTTCCTGTATACTTAGTAGCTTTATAGAGTAGGACAACGTAGCGTTCATTGTGTTCTGTTTGAAACTGCTTGATACCACATAGTATGGGATCTTTAATATTTAGTCCTGTTTCTTCTTTGACTTCACGAATGACTGATTTTGTAAACGATTCACCAGGTAAAATTTTACCGCCAGGATAGGTCAAGCCTGGCCAGTTGGGATCTACTCTGTCTTGGACAAGGACTTGGCCTTGTCCGTCAGTGACCATGCACATGTTAGTGAATACAGCTACTTCGCCTCTGGACATATTTAGACCTTCTTTATTGTTTCTGATTCGAGAGGAACATCGACCTCAACGACAAGATCTGGTAGAGCGACAGACTTTGGCATATGTGCACGCCACATGAAGAGTGCGATGATGGAGCCGCCTGTGATGTTACCGAGTGTCACGGGGACTAGGTTCTTAAGTAAAAGGTTGGACCAAGTCAATACACTGGTATCTAGACCGCTACTTAAAGCTAAATCTGCATACTTCATGCTGGCGAATATCGCGCTGCTACCATAGTACATATTGGCCACACAGTGCTCGAAGCCAGCGATGACGAAGAAGGCAACCGCTAAGTAAGCGCCCATGATCTGGCCAGCTGTATCTTTAGCTGCGTAGAAGCACAGAACTGCTGAGCAAACAAGTAAGTTACAAAGGATGCCTGAAATGAAGGCATTTTGAAACGGCATGCTTAATTTGTCGATACCCAGTTGCATGGTATACAGTGCCAGGCCACCATTTGAATAGTTCATCTGACCGAAGAAAGCAGTGCCTAAAGCGATAGAAGCTGCTCCAGCAAAGTTGCCGAAATAAACGATGAGCCAATTACGGAACATGTTCTTAAGCTTTGTTTGTTTATTGAGTACGGTGATGGACACCATGACGTTTCCTGTAAAGAGCTCCATACCCATCAACATGATGATGCCGAGCCCGAAGGGGAAGATAAGCCCGCTAATGACTTTAGCGAGTGATACATTGTCAATTGCATGCACAGCTGTGTTTGATACAGCTCCACCAAAACCTATGATCATGCCGGCAAGAATTGCCATGAGGATAAGCTTAGTTGTAGCACCTTCAGCTTTTTTCTTTCCAGCACTACTGTAGTTGGCCACAATTTCTGCAGGGGAAAACGAGTTCATTAATAAACCTCCAGTTAAAGTTTTTTGACCTTATTTAAGATAAGCATATCGATCATAGCACCTTCTAAGAAAAAATCAAACAATTGTACCTGTTATCCTAATTTTATAGGGTAACAGAATCGCTGATCGATCGCGAGATTGCTTGGCATAAAATGACGCTTGACAAGTTTCATTTAATATCCTAGAATCTACAAGGTCAGCGAGATTCGCCTTGACACAATATGGGGATGTAGCTCACTTGGGAGAGCGCTTGAATGGCATTCAAGAGGTAAGGGGTT
>CAYXVJ010000256.1:0-2655 GCA_964468675.1 uncultured Oscillospiraceae bacterium | reverse complement strand
ATAACTACTGCTAACACGACTGATGACGCCGGTCATGAGTAAGATGTCTCTTACCGCTTGCAGTATACCTGCCCCGATGATGATGGACAGGACGGGTTTAAAAATACCACCAATGATATCAAATAAGCGGCTGAGGAGGTTTGCTCCTTTGGCCTCGTTCTTCTTCACATCGTTCACGCTTGCCATATAGTTTGCCTCACATTTGCTTTAATTGACCTTATTATAAACGAAGCTTGAAAATGATGTGCTACAAAATGCCCAAGAATATTCAGCAAACATAAAAATCCACTTCGTAAGGTGTTGGCCTTACGAAGTGGATCCATCTCTTTATTCTATAACCACTCACCATACTTCTTAATGTACAACTGCTTGATCAACTGACTGGCAACAAAGTAGCCAAGTAGTAAGAGCAAGAGCCATGGTACAAACGATGCTGTTAGAGGCGTCATATCAATACCAACAGCAAGCTTACTGAAGGCAACAACGAGTGCAAGAATCGTGATGATAACACTCGACCAGATCAAAGGTTTAGAAGGCTTACTTTGTAAGAAAGGAATCCGCCCTGTCCTGATGATGTGGATGACTAAGATCTGTGAGACTGTACCGAAGATGAACCAACCGGCATGGAATAAAGGTGCCATCTCGATGGAGTTCGCCCCAATGATCCACCATAAAATGGCAAAGCATAAGATATCGAAGACTGAACTTAACGGCCCCATGAAGGTCATGAACGACTGTATGGACTTTGTCTCCCACTTTCTTGGCTTCTCTAAATATTCAGGATCCACATGGTCAAAAGGCATACCTAACTGTGAGAAATCACAGAGCAAGTTTTGCGTTAAGATTTGCACTGGTAACATTGGTAAGAACGGTAAGAAGATACTTGCCACTAGGACAGAGATCATATTACCAAAATTACCACTGACGGCCATCTTGATGTATTTAATGATATTCCCGAAGGTCTTACGACCTTCTAATATGCCTTCTTCTAAGACCATCAAATCTTTTTCAAGTAGAATGATATCTGCTGTCTCTTTAGCAATATCAACTGCTGTATCTACTGAAATACCAACGTCCGCTTGATGGATGGCCGGCGCATCGTTAATACCATCGCCTAAGAAACCAACGGTATGACCGTTCTTCTGGAAGGCTTCTACAACCCTAACCTTCTGTGCAGGCGATAGCTTAGCAAAGAGATCACAATGTTTAACTGCATCTAACAATGCTTCATCTGACATCTGCTCGACATCCATACCAGTGTAATGCATAGCCGCATTCACACCCACCTTATTGCAGACCTTAATCGCTACCCCTTCACTGTCACCAGTAAGGACAACAGTTCTGACACCATGGTCAGACAGTGCTTTAATGGCTGCTTTGGCACTTTCTTTAGGTGGATCTAAAAAGCCAACAAAGCCGATCAAGACCATGTCTTTTTCGTCTTTGACACCAAAGCTGTCGCTGTCAGGCACTTCGTTTTTTTGAGCAACAGCGATCATGCGAAGACCAGCGTTGTTATGCTCTTCATAGACTTCAATTGCTTTTCTTCTCGTATGCTCATCTAAGCGTAACACCTTGCCATCTAACTCCACAAAAGATGAGATTGAAAGGATTTCTTCAACAGCGCCTTTAGTAATGAGCTGGCGCTTACCCGTCTTATCACTTAAAACTACACTCATTCTACGTCTAGCAAAATCGAAGGGGATCTCATCGACTCTATGGTAGTTCTCTTTTAGCGAATCCAATTCATTGATCTCTGCTCTATTGATAATGGCTAAATCAATGAGGTTCTTTAAACCTGTTTGGAAGTAACTGTTTAAATAAGCATGTCTCAAGATACGAGAGTCATCTTCACCGTGCATGTTCATGTAGCGCTCTAGGATGATCTTATCTTCGGTTAATGTACCTGTCTTATCTGTACATAAGATATCCATCTCACCAAAGCTTTGAATCGTACCCAAGGTTCTAACAATGACTTGGTGCTTAGACATTGTGACAGCACCTCTAGCTAAGGTGGATGTCATAATGACCGGGAGCATCTCAGGTGTAAGTCCTACTGCTACACTGATGGCAAAGAACAAGGCACTTGTCCAATCTCCTTTTAAGTAGCCGTTTATCAAGAAGACTGCTGGCACCATCACGAGCATCATACGAACGAGCAGCCTTGAGACAGCACTAACACCTCGCTCAAAACTGGTTGTCGCCTTATCACCTGTTAAGGATTCAGCCATCTGTCCAAAGTACGTGTCGTTTGATGTAGATAGAACAACAGCTCTTGCACTGCCACTGACAATATTCGAACCCATGAAACCGATGTTCGGTAGATCCGTTAAAGAGAGCTCCTCTCCTTCAGCAATAGTGCTAAACTTCTCAACAGGGTTTGATTCGCCTGTTAAAGCTGCTTGAGCTACGAAGGTATCTTTAGCAAATAGGAAACGAACATCAGCTGGAAGCATATCCCCAGCACTTAGTTTGATGATGTCGCCAGGTACTACTTCGTTCATGGGGATACTAATGAACTGACCATCTCTTAATACTTCTGATTGGTTTGAAATCATCTTCAAAAGACTTGCTGCTGCAGAACTTGAGCGTTGACTTTGAATAAATGCGACAGCACTCGCTAGAGCTACTAACACCAAGATGATGATAATCGTT
>CAYXVJ010000255.1:0-2656 GCA_964468675.1 uncultured Oscillospiraceae bacterium | reverse complement strand
CACTGGCAAGAATGGTTACCATTGCACCAGTGCGACTCTTGTCTTGAGGTAGGCAAAAGCCTGTGTAAAGATATACTTGGCCGTCTTCGAAAAGAACAGCTGGATCAAACTGTGGTTCGTCACCATCTTTTTCTCCAAGAAGAGTACCATCTTCGTAGTGTACGTAGCCATAAAAGGAGTAATGACCAGCAGGTGTATCACAAACCGCTACTGAAACAATAGATAGCTCGTGTAAGACATAATATAAATAGTATCGTCCATCGGCGCCTACTGTTACATCAGGGGCATATAAACAAGAGCTTCCATCAGGATTTGCTGGATCGTCTGTACGCCTATAGATAACTCCTTCATAACGCCAGTTGCCAAGGTCGTTTACGGGAGCAGACCAGCAAACATAATCGTTTAAGCAATACATGTGGCTATTAAAACGATCGTGTGAGCCGTACAAGTATACTCTATCACCAAAAACATAGGGTTCGCCATCTGGAATATATTCCCAAGATGGTAAGAATGGATTGAAAGCATGCATCGTCATTGTTTTTCCCCTTAATGTATCTATTAGTATTGTATTTCTATTGCAGTTAATTTATGTAGCTGCTAACTGTCATAAGAACTTAGTTAGAGGGTGCTAGACCAGCACCCTCTTGTCATACTACTATTCACGAATGAATAAACAGTAATCCGTTATGCTCGACAACGTATCAATTCGCTAAAGCCGCATTTCGCTCATCAACAAGCTGTTGATACTTTTCTTTATCATACTCTACCAAAGTATCCCAATCGAAACCATCAAGATCCTCTTTCAAAGTAGACCATATTGCATCAAATTCAGTTTGATCTTTGGCAAAAACCATCTTCCATGAAGCATCGCACACGAGAGGGCCAGCATTACTTCTGATCAAAGCGATATCTGTTGAGTCAGGTGCGAGATTGACATTCACAAAAGGTACTACACTGATGGTGTCGCTTTTCAGTAGGTAATCTACTGGGTTCTCGGCATCGAATCGCTCGCTCCACTCTTTTGTAGTTGCTGTTTTGGCTTTTTCGACTTCAGCAGGCCAATAGGTCGTAGAGTATGTTGTATTGTTATTTGGATTTGTTGCAATACCTGCAACCATCCATTGGTTGATCTGCAACATGCCATCAGCATAGAGCCCGCCACCATATTCTTCAGGTACTGGAGAGTTATCCATTAGTGCATACTCGCCTTCCGCTGTACGAACAAAACCATCAAACTCATCCGAATCAACGTAAGTAAAGCCTTTGATACCACCGTGGATGGCCTCAAGGCCATCTGGACTAGACATCCAATCTAAGAGCATTAGCACTCTTTCTTGTCTCTCAGGATCTGAAGTACCAACTGCAAATGCTCGTCCACTACCAAAGAATGGATCAGATGGTTGGTAAATAGACATATCATTAATCGGTACCATTATGTAATTTTCTCGATTGTTACCGCGCTCTGTTGTATTCCAGAAACCTTGTTGCCAATCATTCCAGATTAAGAATGCTCTTTTAGAATTAAACTTGTTATTAACAGAATCCCAGTTTTGAGTACCGGAGTCAGGATCGATTACGCCCGCTTGATTGGCATCGAAGTAGAATTGTAGTATTTTCTTGTACGCTCCGTTGTCATCAGTCAAGGGAACCATACTACCATCTGCACCAAGCAAAATTGAACCATTCACTTCTTGCCCGTACCATTTGGTCAGTTGGTTGACATTCTCCATTGAAGTACCGTCCCAATCAGGCCATAAGGTAATTCCGTAGCTAGAATCACCTGCTTCATTGCTTGGATACTTATCTTGAATTTGGCGCAACACTGATACTAAGTCAGATAGTGTTTCCATTTCAGGAGCACCTACTTCGGCATAATAGTCCCAAGGTAGAGTTGGTGCTACTCCTGGAATTGTAGGTGTAAATGTTGTTGGGCTCGTATTGGCCATTTCACAAGCCCAAGCATAGTAAACACCATCATCTACACCATCTAGGGATGAGTTGTAAACATCTAGTTGCTCTTTAAATTCTTCAAACGATGTTAATGATTTGATGCCTTCTGTTATATCTACTATAAGATTAGACTTAATAGAAGATTGGATGTCCGCATTATCCAATACGACTAGATCGCCTAAAAATCCTGCTGATGCTCTTGCTGCAAATATGTCACCACCAGCGACTTGAGGTGCAATGATACTTAAAGTGATATTGAACTTGTCCTTTAGTATCTTTGCTGTCCAACCAACTTGCTCACCTTGAAAGTTTGCTGGCTGTGAATATACTTCAATGGTCATGTGCTCTAAATCAGGGTCAGCGCTGTTATCTGTATCCTCTGTTTGTGAGATGGTACCGTTGTCAGTGGAATCTCCACTTCCGTCTGATGGATCAGATACGCTGGGACTACTTGTTCCACAAGATGCTAATAATAGAGAACAGCATATTGCTAAGCCTATTAATCTTGTAAGTCTTCGTTTTTTCATTCCTTTTCCTCCTTATTTTTTACCTTACTTGATTTATTGCGGCTATAAAGCAGTAAGGATTGAAGTTCTTTTAAAGTGTCTCTAACCTTTGACAGCACCAATCATCATGCCTTTTATGAAAAAACGTTGAAAGATTGGATATACCATTAGGATTGGTAAGGCGACGATAATTGTCACGG
>CAYXVJ010000254.1:0-2684 GCA_964468675.1 uncultured Oscillospiraceae bacterium | reverse complement strand
CCTTGTTGAATATGAATAAGGCTTCTTCAATGAAGCGGTCCCCAGAAAAGCCATCTTTTAATAGCTGATCTTTCATTGACTGAGGAACATACTCCAGCTTAGGATCAAGTCCTAATACAGTAGGGTTGTTTTTCTCTCGTATGGCTTCTAATAGAAGATCACTAGTATTTTTAGTCTTCACGATATGCCTCCTTACCAGCAACTAGGGTGAGTACAACGTCACTATCTAATCTATAGCCATGAAATGGTGTATTGATCGCCTTCGAATGCATTTTGAAACGATCGACTACGACTTCTCGGTCCAAATCAATAAAGGTCAAATCAGCAGGCTTACCCACGTCAAAGCTACCGCGACCAAGTTTAAAGATATTGCTTGGTGCCAAGCTCATAACCCGTGCCAGATCTGCCAAAGTCAAGTGCCCAGGTTTTACTAAGTAAGTGTAAGACAAGGCAAAAGACGTCTCAAAACCAGTCATGCCATTGGCAGCTAACCTAAACTCCACATCCTTTTCATCTTCGTGATGCGGTGCATGGTCTGTTGCAATTAAATCTAAAGTTCCGTCTTTTAACCCTTCAATGATGGCCTCTATATCTTCAGACAGGCATCGTCAGTTAGCACGAAATATTGTGGACAGGTTTCTGCAGTAACCCTTACCCCTCTCCTCTTAGCCTGACGTATCAGTTCTACAGCACCTTTAGAGGACACATGGGCGATGTGTACTGGTAAACCTAGGTATTCAGCCACGATGATGTCCCGCGCGACCATGATGTCTTCTGCAGCAGAAGGGCTGCCTTCAATCCCCATCATCGTTGAGTTATATCCTTCGTTCATAATGCCGCCCTTACTGATCGAACGGTCTTCACAGTGGTTAATGACAGGGATATCAAAATCAGCAGCGTACTCTAAACTTAAGCGTAAGAGTTCTGCCGTCGCAATCGGTGCACCATCGTCTGAGATGGCTACAGCACCTGCTTCTTTCATGAGACCGATTTCTGCCAGCTCTTCACCTTTAAGTCCTTTACTTACAGCACCAATGGGAAAGACGTTTACTACGCCCGTCTCTTCTGCTCGTTCAATGACGAACTTAATCACTGCCGCGTTATCTGCCACAGGATTGGTATTAGGCATGCACATAATGCTTGTAAAGCCACCTCGAGCTGCACTTCTTGTACCACTTCTGATGTCTTCTTTGTATTCAAAGCCTGGCTCTCTTAAATGGGTATGGGCATCGATTAAACCCGGAAACACATGGAGATTTGTAGCATCAATCACTTGGACATCTGAATCGATATCAAAGCTTTTAGTAAACAGACCATCTTCTATATATAAATCACCTTGTTTGACTAAGTCATGCTTCTCTTCATCTTTCAGATCAAAGGCTCCAGGGTAAACTAGTGTTGCATTTTTAACCAAGATCTTCATTAGCGGTTCCTCCTCAAGTTCAAGAGATATAAGATAGCCATACGGATCGCCACTCCATTTGTCACCTGCTCAGCAATAACGGCTTGGGCACTGTGTTGGACTGACCTTGGCAATTCAACACCGACGTTAACGGGACCCGGGTGCATAATTAAAGCTTCTGGTTTTGCTTTTTGAACCAAACGTTCAGTCAGGCTATATAACTTACTGTATTCAGCAACACTGGGGAATAAACCGTTATGCTGACGTTCCAATTGAATTCTCAAAGCCATTAAGACATCTGCATTCTCACAAGCCTCGTCATAAGACTCACAAAGGATGGCACCACTTAAGATGATGTCTTTAGGGATCATGGTTCTGGGGCCTGCTAAGTACACTTGTGCACCTAAAGCTTGTAATGCCCAAATATTCGATCTTGCAACCCTTGAGTGGGTGATGTCGCCTAATATAGCAACCTTTAAACCTTCAATGTGTCCTAACTTATCTTCCATAGTGAACACATCCAATAGGCCTTGGGTTGGATGCTCATTCATGCCATCTCCTGCATTAATAACAGAAGCACCCACTCTCGATGCAATCGAATGGGGTGCTCCGGATTCTGGATGCCTCATGACTAAAAAGTCTGTTGCCATACGGTCGATGGTGACGGACGTGTCAAGTAAGCTCTCACCTTTCTTAACACTAGAAGATCCTGCAGTGATGTTCGCGGTGTTCGCACCAAGGTACTTGGCTGCAAGTTCAAATGAAAGTCTGGTTCTGGTACTGTTCTCATAGAAGAGATTGACTACAGTCTTACCTTGTAGATAGGCTGTTTTCTTATGGCCGCTATCTAAAACCTTTTTCATGTTTCTAGCGGTTTTTAAAATTTCTACTAACTCCTCGCTACTTAGTGTCTTAGTATCGAGGAGATCCTTACTTGCTTGACTGGTGTTTCCTAATAGCTGCATCTTATATCTCCTCTTCGTCTTGTAAGCTGACTTCATCTACACCATCGAATTCAACGACATGTACTTCAATGCGCTCATTTTTAGCGGTGGGTACATTTTTACCTACGTAATCGGGTCTGAAAGGTAGTTCTCTATGGCCTCGATCGATTAGGACTGCTAATTGGATTAATTCTGGCCTACCCATATCAAAGATGGCCTCAATGGCTGCACGTATCGTTCTGCCTGTGTAAATAACATCATCAACTAAAACGATACGGGTTCCAGTAACTGCATCGTTGATATGTGTTGAATTCACAATCGGGTTATCGCTAAGCATG
>CAYXVJ010000253.1:0-2702 GCA_964468675.1 uncultured Oscillospiraceae bacterium | reverse complement strand
TCTTCTTCATCTTCTTGTCCTCCTTTATTTCCTATCCCTTAACTGCGCCCGACATGACACCTTTGGTAAAGTGCTTCTGGAAGAAGGGATAAAAACACATAATTGGTATGATAGCTACCATTACTGCAGCCATCTTCATGGGTTGGCCTAATAAGAATAGGCTGTCTCCACCGCTGCTAAATGATGCTTCACTTTCGAATAACATAGACCTCAGGAATAGCTGAAGTGGCCACTTTGCACGATTGGTTATATACATAACCGCTGAGAAGAAATTGTTCCAATGGTCCACTGCATAGAATAGTGCAATGGTCATGATGCCGGGTTTAGAGATGGGGATGACAATCTTAAAGAGTACACCGATATCGTTACAACCATCAATTAAGGCGGATTCTTCAATTTCTGCAGGTAGACCATAGAAGAAACCTCTTAGGATAATTAAGTTGTACGTCGATATGGCTGTTGGTAAGACCATTGCCCAAAGTGTATTGGTAAGCCTTAATGTGTCAACAATGATGTAGGTGGGGATAATGCCACCGGTGAACATCATGGTGAAGACGAGTAAGAACATTAAAACACGTCTACCTTTAAGATCCTTTTTAGATAGGACATAGGCACCCATAATGGTTAAGACCATGTTGATTGCTGTTCCACCTAAAGTCACGATGATGGTGTTCTTATAAGCCGTCCATAACGATGCTTGTGAGAGCATATACCTATAAGGCTCTAAAGACCACTCACCAGGCCACAGATGAACTGTGGAGTTATAATATGAACCGACAGTACTTAAGGATACGATCAAGGAATCCCAAAAGGGATAGAGCGTCGTAACAGCTAAAAGGATTAAGACCGTGATGTTGATCACGTCAAAGACTATGCTTCCTGTAGATCGCTTGATTCGTTTACTAACTACTTGTTTTGCCATTAGTAGATACCTTCCTCTCCAGCCATACGGGACACGCGATTTGCAACGACAACCAATACAAAGTTGACGACTGACTTGAACAAGCCTACGGCAGATGCCAATTCAAACTTACCTTCTTGTAAGCCTAAGCGGTAGACATAGGTATCAATGATGTCGGCGACTCTGTAAACACCTGGATGGTACAAGACAAAGATCTGCTCGAAACCTGCCTGCATGATGCTGCCAATTCTCGTAATTAAAATGATGACGATAATTGGTCTAATGCTAGGTAAGGTGATGGCTTTCATCTGTTGCCAACGATTCGCGCCATCAACGGTAGCTGCCTCATATAACTGTGGATCTATTCCTGCCATCGAAGCCAAGTAGATGATGGTATTCCAGCCAAAGGTCTTCCAAATCATGGACACGACTAACGTGGGGACAAAGGAGTTTTCTGAGGTTAGAAATGGTATTGCCTTGCCACCCAAACGCACAATGATGTTGTTAATGACACCACCGTCCATTGAGAGCATGTTGACCATCAAACCACCAACGACAACCCAGGAAATAAAGTGAGGGATATAAAGCGTTGTTTGAATCAAGCGTTTAAACCTGATTTGTCTGACTTCATTGAGCATCAAGGCGATAATGATCGGGAATGGGAAGCCCCAGAACAAACGGATCACACTGATGCGTATCGTGTTCCATAGAACTTCAAAGAATTTCTCTTGACCCATTAATGTCCTGAAGTGCTCTAAACCAACCCAAGGGCTGCCGATTATGCCACGCAAGGGTTTGTAATCTTTGAATGCAATAGATGCTCCGTACATCGGTGCGTACATAAAAATCGCATAATACAAGAATACAGGTACGAGCATTAGGTAGAGATACTTGTGCCTCATTAGATATTTCCAAGTTCTACTTGATCGTTCAAGTAGCTTAGATTTCAAATTTTCTTTTTGGACTGTAGCCATAAATCTTTATCCCCCTACGTTTATGGCCAAATGGTAGCACCGAAAGAAAAAACTTGTAATGCAAATTTTAAACAAGCTTCAATAAGCTTGAAACAGCGACAGCGCAGGGCTTTTAAGGATTCATAGCTAAAAACAAACAGATGAAGAAATTGGATTTTTGATATCCAAGAGCCCAGCAAATCACAAAACGCACAGCTAAAACTCTAACTATTCAATATGTACACACAGATCGCACAAGGAGAAATACTCGAAATGACTTAAGGGAATCACTATATCGCGATGCTTTTAGCGAAGCTGACAAGTAGATTGTCTGACTAGATAAGATTTAACTTAAACAAAGCCTTGATCTTAATTGATCCTTTATTTACATATTGGTAAAAACTGTTTGAGATAATATTTTAAGATGAATACCAAAATATTAAATATAATATTAATTGTCTTTTTTCTACTCGGCATCTTTATGCCCTACAGCAGCACAACGGCGAGTCTTCTTGCTGGAGATGAACTTCGTCAAAAATCAAAGGATGAATTGTCTTGGAGTACAAGGGATAGTATCGGTGTAGATCAAGCAACATTAATAGCTGATCCCGAGGATGCACTAAATGTGCGCTTCGCTTTAATCGACTCGGCCAAAGATGAATTATTCGTCACGATCTACTCCATACATAACGATACTGTAGGGTATGCCTTCTTAGCGAAGGTCTTAGATGCTGCCGATAGAGGTGTAAAAGTAAAGATATTAATTGATGGATTCATGGGCTCACTAAGTGATACAGTAGCAAGAACACTAGCCAGCTATCCTAACATTCAAATGGCCAGGTACAATC
>CAYXVJ010000252.1:0-2729 GCA_964468675.1 uncultured Oscillospiraceae bacterium | reverse complement strand
CTTAGAAATATCAGCTAAGATACCGTAACGAAGGTCAATTGCAAAATTTAAACGGAATAAAGCAATCTTTGTACCATAGTTTTTTGCAGCAAATTCAAAAATACGTTCACGAGCAAGGCTACTCATCGCATATTCACCAATTGGAGCTGTAGGAGTCTCTTCTGTACAACCACCAGAACGGGCAGTGGTTAATGGGTAAATATTACCTGTAGAGAAGACAACGATACGAGCGCCTTTAAAACGGCGACTCACCAGTGTTGGTACTGAAGCATTCGATTCCCAAGTTCTCTCTTCTGAACCACTTGTTCCAAATTTACGACCAGCTAGGAAGATAATATTTTTAAACGACGGTAGGTTTAAAAGGTCTTCTTCAACAGATAAGTCTGCTGCGATGGTTTTAATACCACAAGCTTCAATTTCCGCCCGTTTATCCGGATCAGAGAAACGAGATACCGCATATACCTCAAGCGTACTATTTGCCATATCCATTGCACGACGTGCCAAGATAGCAAGAGTTGCTCCAACTTTACCACCAGCACCTAAGATTGCTAAGTCATCTGTTAGTGTCGAAACAAAATCCACCAGTGCTTCAGATGGTGTTGTTAATAAGTCATTTAAATATTCTTCAGTCCAAATCATTTTGCATCTCCCAAAAGTAACTGTTTAGTTACATTTTACCCTAGGGATTCGATTTGTCAATATGTTTAATAAAAGTTTTTCGAAACTTTGTTTCATAAGCAGTTTGTTGGTAACCAATTGTTGACTTTAGCTAATAGCAGCGCTACAATTTGAACAAATATTAAAAATGACAAATATTGAGGTGAGATCATGGCAAGAAAGATTAAGCTTAGTGTATTAGGGCCAAGACCTTTAGAAGGTGCAGAACAAGATGCACCAGACATTGTTCTAGAGAAGATGAAAGTGCATTGGCAAAAGCAATTAGAGGCTGTCGTCTACGATAAGCCGGATCTTATCTTGCTGCACGAAGTGTGCGATCGCCCTGCTGGCTATACCGTTGAAGAAAATACGAAGTACTATAACTACCGGGATACAGCTATGCTAGAGTTCTTCATAGATGCAGCCAAAACACATAACACATACATCGCCTACTCTGCAGTCAGAAAGATGGACAATGGTACTTTTAGAAATTCAACTCAGCTCATTGATAGACAAGGTTCAGTTAGAGGGATATACGACAAAGTCTTCCCTACTGTAAATGAAATAAACAAAGCGAATATCGTTCCAGGTGATGGTGCAGTCGTACTCGACTGTGATTTCGGACGTGTTGGTTTTGCAATCTGCTTTGACTTGAATTTCGAAGCTCTGCGTCTCCAATATGAAGCTCTAAAGCCTGATTTAATTCTATTCTCTTCGATGTACCATGGTGGTCTCATGGCAAACTACTGGGCATATTCTTGCAGGACTTATCTTGTAGGCGCCATATCTGGCCTAGAAAGCTATGTCATTGCACCAACCGGCGATAAAATTGCACACAGTACAAACTACTTTAGTCACCTAACAACAGAAATTAATTTAGACCAGCAAATGATTCATCTCGATGAAAACTGGGATAAGATTCAAAAAATTAAAGAAAAATATGGTCCTGCCATAGTAATGTCAGACCCAGGCTACGTTGGAGCAGTCATGCTAACAGCAGAATCTGATGAGTTAAGTATTAAGGATATAATCCAAGAATTCCAAGTAGAAACACTAGATGAGTATTTTAATAGATCGATACAAGAGCGAGATTTGAACGTAAAGTTGATCTAAGCATCAAGCAAGATTTATTCATTTAGCTTGGGCCTTGCTTATACGGTACTCTAGCAGATGGTACGACTTTAGACGCAGGATCACTATGTACTTTTTGGTCATCGAAAAAGATATGTGCACCAAAAGCCTCTAATACACGACTTTTATTCATGCCACCTAAAAAGAACGCTTCATCAATTCTAATACCCCATGCTCTAAATGTCCTTATCACGCGCTCGTGGGCTGGAGCATTTCTAGCAGTGACTAGTGCAAGCCTTAACGGCACTTGATCAGGATCATATTGAGATTGAATAAATGAGAGCGTCCTTAAAAGTTTAGCAAACGGACCATAAGGTAATGGCTTTTTAGCATTAATTGTTTCATGCTCAAGGAACTTCTCCAAACCATGTTTTTTATAAATCCTCTCCGATTCATCAGAAAATAAGACAGCATCTCCATCAAAGGCGATATTAATTTTTCCGTTATTATTTTCCAAATCTATATTAAATGAAGGGTTGGTATAAATGATGCCTGCAGCAAAGCCTGCATTGATCGCATCTTGAACATCCTCTTCGTCAGCAGATAAAAACAAATCGGTTTCAAATGCTGACAAGTACGGTGCTATAGGTGCTCCACCTGTTAACGCAGCTCTCGTTATATCCAGCTTGTAATGTTCAATAGAATTGAATATTCGTAAAGATGTGTCAGCACTATTTCTCGACATAATAATAATTTCTGCATTTCGTTTGCCAGGAATCAAATTATTCAGTTTCAATAGGGCTTCAGCAAGCTGAAAACCAGTCCCTGGTTGCAAAGGAACATCTTCATGTTTGCGCTGGTAGTTTGCATAGCTTTCCAAACCTTCTTGATGGTAAATATCATTCTCAATTTCTAGATTGAAAAGAGTTCTGGAAGAAACACCTAATACTAAATGTGCTTTATTTTTCACATCGCTACCACCTCTGACTATACTTAGATAA
>CAYXVJ010000251.1:1536-2776 GCA_964468675.1 uncultured Oscillospiraceae bacterium | reverse complement strand
GCTATTACACCATCGATGGAACTTGCAAAAAAGATCCAAGCGAGTGTTGAGGAACAAACAAAATTACGTCCAAGACGAAGCATCATTGAAGAGGCATTAAGTGAATATGGCTCTATCGTAGTTGTAGACGATTTAGACATCGCTGTAGAATTTGCAAACCAGATTGCACCTGAGCACTTGGAGTTATGTATGGATGAAACACTTGCTCATTCGCTATTAGCAAAGATATCCCATGCAGGGGCAATCTTTATCGGGGCATATAGTCCGGAGCCATTAGGTGACTATTATGCAGGTCCAAACCATGTCTTGCCAACAAGTGGTACGGCTAAGTTTTCATCCCCCTTAAACTGCATGGATTTTTTAAAGAAGCAAAGCATCATTGAATATAGTAAAGAGGCTTTGCTAAGTGTTGCTAGTGACATTGTTTTACTCGCAGAAGCAGAAGGCCTAGATGCCCATGCTGAAGCGATCAGGCTACGTGTAAAAAAGGCAGGTGAAAGTAATGACTGAGATAAAAAAGACATATTGGAGCCGGCATGTACAAGACTTAACGCCTTATGTACCAGGTGAGCAATTACAAGATCGCAGATACATTAAACTGAACACCAATGAGCATCCTTATGGACCAGGTGAAAAAGTCTTAGAACGCTTAAAGGCTATTGATGCAAATAAGCTTCGCTTCTATCCAGATCCTACAGCTTATCAATTAAGATTGTCTATCGCATCAAAGCTTGGTGTAAACGTTGAAGAAGTGTTTGTAGGGAACGGATCGGATGAGGTATTGGACTTTTCTTATAAAGCCTTTTTTAATCCAATTGAGATAGATGAAAGGCCGCTTGTATCACCAGATCCAACGTATTCTTTTTACCCAGTCTTTGCCCAAGGCAACCGTATGTATGCTGTGACTACTGAAGTGAACGAGGACTTTACGGTAGATTTAGATGAGCTAATTAGCAGCGATAGTCAAGGTGTCGTACTTGCTAATCCGAATGCACCGACAGGTCAATTGCTAAGTTTAGACGAGATCTCAATAATCTTGGCAGCACTTGAAAAGCAAAAACGCTTTTGCATCATTGATGAAGCGTATATTGATTTTGGTGGCAAGTCCGCTGTATCGCTATTGGATCAGTATCCAAATTTTATTGTGGTCCAGACCTTTTCAAAATCAAGAGGACTAGCTGGCTTAAGATTAGGCTTTGCTATTGGCAGAGAAGAACACATCGTGGCATTGGAGCGCATT
>CAYXVJ010000251.1:0-1526 GCA_964468675.1 uncultured Oscillospiraceae bacterium | reverse complement strand
ATGCTCGCTCAAGACTTAGGCAAAGTGTCCATGGAAGATGACGCTTGGTTTGAACGCTCCATAAGGAGTATCGTAGCAACAAGAGACAGGTTCACGAATGAGGTGAAAGGCTTAGGCTTAGATGTTGTTGAATCAAAAGCCAATTTCGTTTTAGTAGGTATACCAGGCATGACTGGGCTAGCGTTATATGAGGCGCTCAGGCAAGAAGGCATATTGGTTCGTTACTTGTCTCATCCAAGACTCGTACATTTGGTGCGTGTGTCCATCGGTACAGATGAAGAGATGGCAAAAGTATTAGTGGTTTTAAAAAAGATACAAGAAGGGTTAAGGGAAGATGCGTAAGGGAGAAGCGAGAAGAGCAAGTAGTGAGACAAATGTCTTTGTGAGCTTGGATTTAGATAGAGGCTATCAAAAGGATTTAGAGATCGATACAGGAATTCCGTTTTTTGACCATATGCTCATGCAGATTGCACGGCACGGGAACCTAGCCATCCAGATTAAGGCTAAAGGTGATCTTGAAATTGATATGCACCATACGGTGGAGGATGTGGGTATTGTATTCGGTCAAGCACTAGATAAAGCCCTAGGTGATAAGGCGGGTATTAGGCGCTATGGCCATGCAAGGGTACCTTTAGATGAAGCCCTCACAGATGTTGTGGTGGATTTGTCGGGCCGATCTTTCTTGTTTTTTGATAGTACATTTCCAAGTCAAAAGGTAGGTTTATTCGATACAGAACTCGTAGAAGAGTTCTTACGTGCCTTTGCGATGAACGCAAGGCTCACCTTACATGTAGAGCTGGTGCGTGGACGCAATACCCACCATATGATCGAAAGCTTGTTTAAAGCACTGGCTAGATCCTTGCGTGAAGCCATTTCAAAAGATCCTGACATTGCGGACATTCCTTCGTCCAAAGGTCAGTTATAATGAGAAAAAGTAGGGAGCACGACTATGATTTTATATCCTGCAATTGATTTACTAGATGGCACTGTGGTCCGCCTTCGCCAAGGAGACTATAGCGAGGTGACAGCGTTCTCTAATGATCCGCTAAAGACGGCTTTAGATTTCGATGCTCTAGGTGCAAGGTATTTACATGTCGTAGACCTTGATGCTGCAAGAAGTAGTGGAAAGACAAACCGGAAGATCATAAAAGAGCTGTGTCAAAAAACAGCTTTGAAGATTCAAATAGGTGGAGGCATCCGCTCGATGGAGGATGTAGAAGAGCTAATTGCTGCAGGAGCAGATAGACTAGTCTTAGGAACTGCAGCGATTCTAGATCCTGAGTTTTTGAAAGCTGCCTTAGCAAAGTATAAAGAGAAGATTGTAGTAGGCATTGATGCACGTGACGGTACCGTCCGTGTTGAGGGCTGGACTGTAGATGCAGGTAAAAACTTATTTGATTTTGCAAACGAGATGAAAGACTTAGGTGTAAGTTCCATCGTCTACACGGACATCGCACGTGATGGTGAGATGCAAGGGCCAAACCTAGAGATGTGTAAACGCTTAAAAGATGAGCTTAATATAAAGG